>JANPBE010000511.1:0-2730 GCA_031430295.1 Phyllobacterium sp. | reverse complement strand
CGATGCGCTGCGCTTCACGCTGGCCATTATGGCAGCCCAAGGCCGCGACGTGAAGCTGGACCCCACCCGCATTGCCGGTTATCGCAATTTCGGCACGAAGCTGTGGAACGCCACGCGCTTTGCCCAGATGAACGGCATGGCGGCGGACGCGAACTTTACGCCGGAAACGGTCAAAAGCGGCCTCAATCGCTGGATCATCACCGAGCTTACCCGCGCCTCGCGCACCATCACCGAAAGTATCGAAACCTACCGTTTCAACGATGCCGCCAGCGCCGCCTATAAATTCGTCTGGAACCAGCTCTGCGATTGGTATGTGGAACTATTGAAACCCGTATTCATGGGCGACAATGAGGCCGACAAGGCCGAGGCACAGGCAACGCTCGCCTATGTGCTGGATGAAACCTACCGCCTGCTGCACCCGTTCATGCCGTTTATGACCGAAGAACTGTGGGCGCTGACAGCAGGCGAGGGCAATCCACGCGCGACGCTGCTTTGCCATGCAGCGTGGCCACAGCCCACATTCGAAGATGTGGACGCTGCAGGCGACATCAACTGGCTGATTGATCTGGTCACCAGCATCCGCTCCGTGCGCGCCGAAATGAACGTACCGGCAGGCGCAACAGCGCCCATCGTTGTCGTCGGGGCAGGGGAACTCACCAAGGCGCGGCTCACCCGCAACGAGGCATCCATCAAGCGCCTCGCCCGCGTGACAGAAATCACCCACGCCAGTGACACGCCCAAAAATTCTGCCCAATTGGTGCTCAACGAAGCCACCATCTGCCTGCCTCTAGGCAGCCTGATTGATCTGGATGCCGAGCGCGCAAGGCTCACCAAAGAGCAGGGCAAAGTGCAGGGCGATATGGACAAAATCAACGCCAAGCTAGGCAATGAGCGTTTCGTGGCCAACGCCAAAGAAGAGGTAGTCGCCGCCGAGCGCGCGCGCCATGCCGAGCTAACGGTGGAGCTGCAAAAGATCGCCGAGGCGCTGGTCAAGCTATCCAAATTGTAAGCGGTTTGGCGAAAAGAGATTCGCCCGCAACCTAATGAAATTGCTCATTATTGAGCATTTCCACCGGGGTGCAGGCAGTTGTGAAACATTTAAGTGAATGCTGTTGCAGTTTCGCCACAGGCGCGATTCTCGAATTGGAACACGCATCTTACGTAGCGTTTTCAATGCTATTTCAGTCGATTTTGCTCCCAATTATTAACAAAATAAACCTTTTCGCCGAATCTTGGCCACAATCCGCATAGTTCCGCCACAGAGCCGCCACAAAAACCATTGCGTCCCAAATCAAAACTGCTACCACTTTCCCAACGCACTCTTGGACGGTGCAATCTAGTTGGGGGAGACCTACATGGTTCGCAATACTCTAAAAATCACGACACTCGCATTGTTGACTGCTGCAAGCGCCTTGAGCGCCGCCCACGCTGGCGGTTTCGCCCGTGGTTCAGCTGACACGGACATACTTTTTGAAGAAGGTAACTTCAATCTTCGCGCAGGCGCAACCGTCGTCATGCCTACGCGCAAGTTTACTCGTGGACCCGGCGCGTTTGGACCAAATGCGTTAAACGGCACTAGCTACACCAGCACCTATGTAATCCCTTCCGCAGCACTTAAGCTGAACATTTCTGACAATTTGCGTTGCGCGGGCACCATGTCGACGCCTTACGGCGGTGCCGTTAGCTATGCTTCGCCAACCACAAGCGGCAAACTCAGCGAAGAGTTCACAATCAATGAATTCGGCGCGACATGCGGCTACAAGTTTGATTTATCAACCGGCCGTGCGTGGATTATCGGTGGGATCTATCAGGAATCATTCGACTATAACCGCTTCAATTTCCGTAATGCGACGTCGCGGTTGAACTTGAACTTGGATGGAACGGCAACTGGCTTTCGCGTAGGCGCTGCTTACGAGATTCCGGAATTTGCGTTGCGCGCACAAGCGATGTATCGCGCAGCTTCATCCTACGGCGCATCCGGCACTCTTGCGGTGCAAACTCTTGCAGGAGTACCACTTCTGACGGTTGGGGCCGTTGGTACGGGCAACTTGCCGCAATCGTTTGAAGTTAAGCTTCAATCGGGTGTCGCTCCGGATTGGCTCGCATTCGGTTCCGTGAAATGGACTGATTGGAGCGTCAACAAGCAGTTGATTGTTGTGACACCTTTGGGCACGCAGACAAACGATTATTTCTGGCGCGATGGCTGGACAGTTAACGCAGGCGTGGGTCACAAGTTCAGCGAAAGCTTCTCAGGTGCCGTTTCACTTACCTACGACCGCAGCGTTGGCACAGGTTACACCCTCGATAGCGACACCTGGACACTCGGTGCCGGTGGTTCTTTGAAGGATAAGCTCGGCGGCGAACTTAAATTCGGCGGTGGCATAACCTACATTGGTTCGGCTGCTGAAACTAAGAATGCGCCAGGAACAAACACAAGCGTTGGCTCTGGTGTTGCTTACGCCTTTGGTGCTTCTTACGGAACCAAGTGGTAATCCTCTAACCATTCCAAAAAAGCCGGACCTTCGCGTCCGGCTTTTTTTTGGCCGACGAGTGCCCGGCACTCCAGAATGTGACGATTCAGCAACACTCTTATGCATAGTATGGTGTGGGCAATTAAGGCACTCAATTTGCCTATTTCCCGCCATAAAGCAGGTTCAGCGAATAGGGTAACAAGCCGAAACGCTATGATGCGCGGCGCTAGAAATGAAATTATGCAGATTGTGAAGACAC
>JANPBE010000510.1:0-2694 GCA_031430295.1 Phyllobacterium sp. | reverse complement strand
TTGCCGTCCTTTGCATCGTAATAAGCAGGCCGCCGTGCCACCTCTCTAAAGCCAAACCGCTTGTAGAGTCCAATAGCGGGCGCATTGGTCTCATCTACTTCCAAAACGAGATATTCCGCCCGCGCTCGGTGCAAATGGCGCAGCACGGTGTCCATAAGCGAATGCCCCAAACCGTAGCGGCGGGCGCTTTTTGATACCACAATGGTCAAAATTTCGGCCTCGCCAGCGGCAAGTCGCGCCAGCACAAAACCGCTAGGCGCAGCACCTGTGCGACCTTCAGGCTTAGCGACAAAGCCGAACACTGGCGCTTGGACCAGCAACGCTTGGAATTCTCCATCGCTCCAAGGGCGGTTAAATCCATCGCCATGGAGTTTGGAGATAGAAGCGGCGTGGCTGCTTTTCAGGGCTTCAATGACGAAAGTTGGTTTGCGGAAATAATCCAAAGGCGAGCGCATCAGCGGGCGGCCCTTGCAATGGTGTACGACGCCTGCGGCTTGGCATCAGGGCGACGCAAATACAGCGGTTTGACCGGGAGCTGGAATGCCGGACTTGATGCAGCAAGCGCAACGGCCTCAACAGAGGGATATGTGATTTCAGCCAGGGTATTCCCGGCAGCAATAGGGCTTATGGCCTGCAATGCTGCCACGCCAGACCCACAAAGGGCGACGGCGCTAAAATCTGTGCCTTCAATCAAATCCGTCACAGAAATTTGGGCCGCAACCGTTTTCGCTTCACCCTTTGGCGAAAACCGCTGCGCATAGACATCGCCGCGATGGGCGTCGATCAATACCAAAATGTCTTTGGAGACAACACCTTGCGCGGCCTGCGTGGCGAGAGCTTGCAGGCTTGTGATGCCAATTTTGGGAATGCTTAACGCAATGGAAAAACCAATCACCGCAGAAACGCCGACGCGAATGCCGGTGAATGATCCGGGGCCGATGCAGGCGGCAATGCTGGTAAGCTGGCTAAATTTTGCATCTGCGCTTGCCAAAACATCATCAACCACGCCCATCAAAAGTTCGGCGTGGCCTTTGCCAATATCCAAGGTTTTGGATGCCAATACTTCGCGCCTGGCTTCGTCATAAAGACAAGCGGCACAGAGACGATCGGATGTTTCGAGGGCAAGAAGCATTTGGCTGGATAGCGAAAACCGCGCCACCCGACAAGGCGGCGCGGTTCTTTGTCTTGATAATTAAGCGGCAAACAGCGCTTTATTGGCAATAAACCAGTCGCGCAGCGATTGTGGTGCCTTGCCCGACAGGGTTTTCACATCATCGGTTACCATGTCGATGTTGCCTTGGGCTGTGTTTACATCAAAGGAGGTGAAGAGAGGTGCGAGGAAATCCGGCACGCCGTGCGCTATCATGCCAGCGGTCAATTGCTCTGGCGTGACCTGAATGACGTTGATTGGCTTGCCCAAGATTTCGCTGGCAATCCTGGCAGTTTCTTCCGTGGTAAGCGCTTCAGGGCCAGTTAAAGTGTAGATTTTGTTGGCGGTTGAGCCTGATGCAAGCACGGCGGCGGCGGTGCGGGCCTGATCTTCGCGGGCGGTATGCGAAGTCTTGCCGGTGCCGGTCGCGCTGTACCATGTGCCGCTGGCGAGAGCTGACGGCAAGGACATCGCCAGATTTTCCATATACCAGCTATTGCGCAAAATGGTGTGGCTGATGCCGCTGGCGGTGATGGCGGCTTCCGTGCCGCGATGATCTCCCGCGAAGGGAATTGGCGAATCTTCAGTTGGTTTTGGCATTGAGGTATAAACAATGTGGGCAACGCCAGCGGTCTTGGCAGCGCTTACGGCTCTTTGATGCTGTTCAAGGCGGCGACCGGGACGATCCAGCGCATCGGTGGAAATCAGCAGAAGGCGCTTTGCGCCTGAGAACGCTTTTACCAGCGCGGTTTCATCATCAAAATCGGCAGCGCGGACAGTGACGCCCTTGGCGGCAAGTGCGGCGAGCGTTTCGGGTTTGCGGGTTGTGGCGATAATCTGCGATGCCGGAACGTGATAGGTCTCGATGAGATTTTGGATCACGATCTGGCCCAGCTTGCCGGATGCGCCGGTGACGAGAATGGTTTCGGTGGTAGGCATAATGTTATCCTTTGAAAATTCTTGATGCGACGTTGAAAGTCAGTTACTAAATAGAACTGACTAAGTACCCGCACAAGAAGGGTGAAATTCAATACTCGGTTACGCAGAAGTAACCTGCCTAAGGCGAGCGATATGACACTGCACAAGCAAAATGGAACTTTGGCCGAGCGCTGCCCGATACGGGATGTGCTGGATCGCTTGGGCGACCGTTGGACGATTTTGGTCATCATGGATTTAAAGCAAGGTACGCTGCGGTTCAGCGTGCTCAAAAAGCAAATTCCGGATATTTCGCAGCGCATGTTGGCGCAGACATTGCGGCAGTTGGAGTTTGACGGGTTGGTATCGCGCAAACTTTACCCGACCATTCCGCCGAAAGTGGAATATAGCCTAACACCGCTGGGCGTTTCGATGCTCGCGCCTGTGGGACAGCTCATCAACTGGGCCGATGATAATCATGATGCCGTGCGCGCCGCGCGGGCGAGCTACGTTGCGCCGGTGGCGCAAGTGGCGCTTTAAGCACTGGGTCGTCGGGACAAGCCCGACGATGACGAGAAGAGTGTGCGCTTTCTTTTATAAAAAATCCACCCCGCTTTCGTCATCGTCGG
>JANPBE010000509.1:0-3283 GCA_031430295.1 Phyllobacterium sp. | reverse complement strand
TGGTGATGCTGTTATGGCGTTTTGGAACGCGCCGCTTGAGGTTGCTGATCACCAATATCACGCGGCTGTGGCTGCACTTAAAATTCAAAACGCTATCGAAGATCTAAACAATAGCGAAACCATTTCGGCCGTTCTAAAATCGATCGACCAATGGCCCATTGCTGTGCGCATTGGGTTTACATCCGGCACAAGCACTGTCGGCAATATGGGATCAGCACAACGCTTTGATTATTCTGTATTGGGCGAAGCTGTAAACACCGCATCCCGGGCCGAACAATCCTGCAAACACATTGGCCACAACATCGTGCTTGCCGGCGCGCCAACCTCCAAAACCTCAACCCTTGCCATATTACCAGCAGGTGCAGTCGCTATGAAAGGCAAAGCCGAGAGCACCAAAGTTTTCGCAATTATTGGTGATGAGAAGCTTGCCGGTGACGTGGCGTTCGTCACTTTGAAGAGCAAATTTCTAGCGGCCCTGCCCCAGATCAATTCGGCAAAAGCAGCGGCTCTCGCTAAACTTTATCCCCAACTGGCGCAGTTTTTTACAAAACTTCCAGACCGCAAAGCCGATTTTAAGAACCTCTAGTTACGCCGTCGCCCGCTCTCCAATGGGCGGAGAAAACTGTAGCCCCATGTCCCATGGCAGGTAAATCCATGTATCTTGGCTCACTTCCGTGACAAATGTATCCACCAGCGGACGGCCTTTTGGCTTGGCATAAACGGTGGCGAAATGGGCTTTTGGCATCATCGCGCGTACGATTGCCGCTGTCTTGCCGGTGTCGGTGAGATCGTCAATAATCAAGACATTCTCGCCGTCATTTTCGAGAAGTTCCGGCGTTATGTCCTTGAGAACCTTGAGTTCTCCCTGTTCCGTATAGTCGTGATAGGAGGCGATGCAGACGGTTTCAATCATGCGAATGCCAAGTTCGCGGCATATAATGGCTGCGGGAACCAGCCCGCCACGGGTGATGACCACCATGGCTTTCCAGTTCTTTTCGAGCGCCGCTAAGCGCCATGCCAGAGCGCGGGCATCGCGGTGGAATTGATCCCAAGACACTGGAAACGCTTTATCGGGCAGGGACATTTTGGGGCACTCCACTCATCAAATTTTATGCGATTGGCTTTAACGCCTCGCACCGCAATTTGGCAAGATGGCAACGTTTTTCCTCTGAACGGAATGCGGTCGCCAACCGCCCAGAGAGCGCCCAGAAACCGCCCAGAAAGCGTACGCCAACCGCCCAAAAGGCGTGCGCCATTGATGCGGAGTGCGGTCGGGAGGTTTTCTAACCTCAAATCATCAGCCAGCGGGCGTTTCAGCCTCGCGGCGCTGCTTATCCAATTCGGTCAGCATGAGACGAACCGCGTCTGCGGCCAGCTCCAACTTGTCTTGTTCGCGGGCGCGCACGATGAGCTCTACGGCGTAGCGGCCTTCGACCATTTTGGGGTAGGAGCCGATGATGGTATCCGGGTGTGCCTTTTGAATATCGCGCAGCGGAACGCCGATCATGCCTTCGCCGAAGTCGCATGGGATGGCGATGGATTGTAACTTCGCTCCAGTGCGCAGTGTTGGCAAAACGGCATCGACCATGACTTCAAACACGGACGGCACGCCAGCCATGACATGGACATTTTCGATGACAAATCCCGGTGCGACGGAAACTGAGTTTGGGATGTGCGTAGCGCCGCGCGGCATACGGGCCATGCGCTGGCGGGTTTCGTTAAAATCGACATTGCGGGCGGCATAACTATCGCCGAGCAGTTTCATGGCAGCGGCATCGTGCTCGCAGGGTAGGCCAAAGGCTTTGGAAATCGCATCCGCTGTGATGTCGTCGTGAGTAGGGCCAATGCCGCCGGAGGTGAACACATAGTCGTAGCGGGTGCGAAGCGCATTCAGCGCGGCGACAATATCGTCTTCCTCATCGGCAACGATTCGTACCTCTTTCAGATCAATACCGACCGCTGTTAAAATGCTCGCCAAGTGGCCGATGTTCTTATCTTTGGTGCGGCCTGACAAAAGCTCATCGCCAATGGCGAGCATTGCGGCTGTTACGGTATCGGTCATTGGAAACTCCATTTTACACCGACATAGGTAAGTGAGACCAATTCGGCAAGTTACTATCGCTATATTTTGAGGGGGGTGTTGATGGCGCACAGGCAAACAATATTCGTGCGCGCGACACCTTGATAATTTGGATAACTTATTTACGACATAAACTGATTTTAGGTCCGGCAAGGCACGGTGTTGCATTAAAAATGTCACTAGTTTGAACCAACTTGGGCAGTGCTGGTAGCGATGGACAGCCGGACTAGCTTACATTTTAAGTGAACATCGCGGGAATTTGAAAACTGCAGAACTGGAAGAAAGCAATGAATAAAACTATAATCACCACTTCGGTACTTGGTATTTTGTTGGTTGGTGGCTTTGTTGCTGGCCAAGGCCTATTGTCAAGCAAAGACATTGCTGTCTCCAAGGACGTTGCTGCGTCAAGCACAACGGCTGTATCTGCACCTAGTGCTGTAGCTGCCCCTAGTGCTGAATTGCTCGCTGTTGTTGCTGCGGCAAAGTCTGGAGATCCGGCGGCATCCGCTACTGCATATGTGGCTACAACCAAGAAATTCGGTCAGGTGCGCGCAGGCCTTTCAGTACTGTCTAAAAGCGGCAAAACGCCTGAAATAAAATCTGCTTATGCAGCAATATGTTCAGCAGCTCACATGACCTATAAAACCGCAGATTCGGCGCTTTTGTTGGCAGGCGTGACTTTTCGCGGATATGGTGTCGAGCGTGACCCTAATGTGGCGTTTGGGTTACTGAATATGCCTGAGCTTGAAACCAAACCGGCCGCCCAGTATTTAAAGGGCCGAATCTACCTCGACAAGAAATTCGCAAAAGCTGATAAGGCTTTAGGGCTTGAATTACTAAATAAGTCAGCTGCTTCGGGTTATGCACCAGCTATCAAATTGGTTGCCAAGTTGAAATAGGGGCTGTGCTTTGGCCTGTTGACTGTGTGCTTGTCCTTATGATCTTGTTAGTGACCTCAAGCTTCTTTTTACGATGCGAATTTCGTTTGCGGCGAGCCTTCGGACTAAGAATTGACGATTATCGGGATTTTGCTGCCGTCTGAGCGCGGTCGGAGGTCTCGCTTTGTACAGCACATCGACGTTTTTGCGTGATACCTGTCACAACAAGACGGGATTTTGTTATCATTGTTATTTGGGTAGAAATATCATTGCAAAACAGATTTGCTGACAAGTTGCTTAAACAAGTTGCAACATGCGCCTTCAT
>JANPBE010000508.1:0-2748 GCA_031430295.1 Phyllobacterium sp. | reverse complement strand
CGGGTTCACCGCTGCGGCTTTCGGCCCAACCGAGGTAGGTTAAAGACCGCAGCGTCAGGAACAACGGCAGCGCGGCGATTTCGAATGCTGGCAATGCCCGAACGCTGGCATAGCCAGCGAGCAAAGCCTCGCGCAGCGCCGCGAAATTCGGCTCATGAATATTCTTGATGAGGGCCGTTGCAATGTCAAATATACGAAAGCCAAAGCCGCAATCATCAAAGTCGATGAACTGTATTTCACCGTTGTCGATTAGTATATTTTCGCGCACCAAATCGGCATGGATGAGGCCATAATCACCACCGAGATGTTGAAAGGCGGAGAGTTGATTGCGGCATTCATTTCGCAGCACAACCAACATGTCACGATCTGTTTGCGAGCAGGACGAAAACTCCCAGAACTTCCCCCAAAACGGATTTTCGCCAACCAACCCATCGTTGTCCCAGCGCGGGCGCGTGAAGCCTGTTGGAGTTGCCCAGTCACCGGTTAGCTGATGCATCAGCGCCATTTCAGCGCCAACCTTGCGGAATACATCAGTTTGATCGGTGGCGTCCTGCATCAATGGCTCGCCTGTCTTTCCAAGGGGCGCGCCGGAAAGCCAAGTAAGAAGGCTGGCTTTGCGCTGACTTTCGCCACCCAATTCAGCCAAAAACGAACCGGACTTGCAGCGAGCGGGAGTTGGCACTTTCATGCCCTTTTCCGCTAACATCGCCATCCAAGTAAGCTCGGAAGTGAGCGCCGCATCATCGTGATAGCCCAACCGGTGCAGCCGCAACGCATGGGGGCCGTAGTTAGTCTCAACACGAAAAACAGAGTTCTCGCGATGCATGACCAGCACCGGCTCGCTGGTGATCTGCGGCCATTGCTCTGCCGCAAAGTTGGCGAGAGCCTGAATGTCCTCGATTGATGTCATCAAAGCGCGCTCAATACTTCATCCAATGCCTCAATCAAAACATCCGCTTCCGCCGTTCCAAACGGCATGGGCGGACGGATTTTTAAGACGTTATAACTGATGCCATTTCGCCCCATCAAAACGCCCTTTTGGCGCATCGAATTGATAACGCGCTCGGCGATATCAATGGCCGGTTCCTTGGTCTTACGATCCAGAACCAACTCCACGCCCATAGCTAAACCGGAGCCGCGCACATCGCCAACCACATCGTATTTTGCGGCGATCTTCGCGAGAGCGGCGCGGGTGTAATCGCCCGATTCCTTAGCTTTGGCTTGCAGGTTTTCCTGCTCCAAGACATCCAGCACCGCATTGGCCGCAGCGCAGGAAACAGGATTGCCGCCAAACGTGTTAAAGTAACGAAATGCCTTTCGAAACGCACTGATGATTTCAAACGAAGTTGCAACGCAAGCAACCGGATGGCCATTTCCCATCGGCTTGCCCATTGTCACAATATCCGGCGTAAAACCCGCTTTTTCATAGCCCCAAAAATGCGTTCCAATGCGCCCGAAACCGGGTTGCACTTCATCAGCAATAATCACGCCGCCAAACCTGCGCACGACCGCAATCGCCTCATTGAGGAAGCCGGAATGTAGATCCGGGAAGCCCTCATTGACGAAGAAAGGACAGAGGATCATGCCGGATACGCCATGGCCGGATTGGACCAAAGACTCGCAAGCCTTTTCCACTTCTTGCGCAAATGCGGTCGCATGAGCCGCACCACTTATCCCACCAAGAGGGCGGTAACTATCCGGCGCAGGCACATGGCGCACATGACCACCAAAGCCGCCGATTGGCGGCATGGTGGTGGAAAGTTGCGACACAGCAGATGTGTTGCCGTGATACGTATGATCGCTAGCGATAATACCAGTTTTGCCAGTGACAGCCTGCGCCATGCGCAGCGCCACATCGTTGGCCTCGCTGCCAGTGCAGGTCATAATTGCGGATGTAATGTTTGCCGCGTGCTTGGCTGTCAGCCGCTCGACATAGTCCAATATCCCTTCGTGCAGATAGCGCGTATGGGTGTTGAGTGTGGCGGCTTGGCGCGTAATCGCCTCCACCACATGCGGGTGGCAATGGCCGACATGCGGCACATTATTGTAGCAATCCAGATATTTTCGCCCGTCAGCATCGTAAACCCATACGCCGCTGCCACGCACGAGATTGAGCGGCTCGTCGTAAAACAGCCGGACATTGGGCCCAAGCAATCTTGTGCGTCGCTCCACTAAGGCTTTGGTTTCAGGTGTCATTATGCCACCGCCGCAAAGCCTGCATCCAAGGCAGAAATGATACGGGTAACATCTCCAGCCGTAATGATAAGCGGCGGAGAGATAATGACATTTGTGCCAGATGTGCGCACCATAACGCCCGCCTCGTAGGTCACATCAAAGACCTTCTGGACCACATCTTTTGCCGCGCCTGATTTCTTCGTACGGTCAGAAACTAGCTCCAATGCACACATCAAACCCTTGCCGCGCACGTCGCCAATCAGCTCGTACTTGGCCTTTAGAGCCTGCAAGCCCGCCAGCAATTCTGCACCGCGCGCACCGGCATTCGTCGCCACATTGAGCCGCTTGGTTTCCTGCAAACATGCGAGAGCCGCCGCCGCGCCAACGGGATGACCCGAATAGGTATAGCCATGCCCAATAGAGGCGAGCGGCGATTTAGAGGTCTCAAAAACCTCGGTCATTTTGTCATGGATCATCACCGCGCCAAACGGATAATAACCATTTGTGATGGCCTTGGCGGTACACATCAAATCGGGCGCACAGGCGCTTGGTCCGGCTCGCGGCTTTGGGGCG
>JANPBE010000507.1:0-8842 GCA_031430295.1 Phyllobacterium sp. | reverse complement strand
GGGAGGGAAATGATGGCCTGTTCGGCGATGCTGGTAACGACACGCTGTTCGGCGGCAACGGCAATGACTACCTCGCTGGCGGCGATGGCAATGATGTGATTTGGGGCGATATCGGCAATGACCAAATCGACGCTGGCGCGGGGAATGATTTTGTTGTGCTGGGCGGCGGTGACGACATCTTCACCCTCGGCGCCGGCGCCGATCGCATCCGCTTCGACTATGGCAACGGCATAGATACCATCCGCGATTTCGGCAATGGCGCGGATATTCTCGATTTTACAGCCACAAACATGACACTCGTCGCCCTGCAGGCCAACACGGTAGAAACATCGCAAGGCGTGCTGATCAACCTCGGCTCCGGTTCAATCCTGCTGGAGGGTTTGCACCTCTGGCAAATTGAGTGGAATTCCGATTTCGTATTTGCAGTTTGAATGAATATGGGAAGAAAATAACATGGCAATTGTAACAGCTTACGGCGGGTATCTGGGGCCAAGCGGCGGGAATGTATTCTTGCCTGATTTTTCCGGGTGGCACTCTGCAATTCAAACGAGTTCAACGAGCGTTACACTTGCTTATATTGCTGGCTACTCAAGTTTGATAAACACCATGCAGCTAGGTGGAACCGATCTGTCGATCACGCCGAATGGTCCCTATCAAGGCTCACCCACAAATGCCCCCGAACTACAAACCCGCGCGGTAAGCGGAACAATTCAAACTTTGTCATATAACTACAGCCCAACCGGTCAAACAAATTCGGCAACCACCAATTTTACCATAAGTGGTTTGAATGTTTCTTTCCAAGACTTGATGGCAAACAGCGTCAATCCTTTGCCTTTTCTGCTTTCGGGCAATGATCAAATTTACGGAACAGTCGGCGAAGATTATTTGTATGGCTTTGCTGGTGACGACATTCTTGTTCCGGTCCCAAGGGCGGCCAGTCTCTATATTGATTCTGCTGGAACCGATGTCGTCGATGGTGGCGCGGGTATCGACACTGTTAGTTTTGGCGTTACTGAGTATGATTGGAAAATCGACCTCGGTATTGGGACTGCAGTTGCAAATCTCACCTCAATCACTGGCCAAGCCAAAGTAACGCTTGTCTCCATCGAAAACGCAGTAGGTGGCACTGGCAAGGATACTATTGTTGGCGATGATGCCGCCAACTCACTGTGGGGCGGCGCGGGCAATGATTATCTTCGTGGCATGGGTGGCGATGACAAGCTCTATGGCGAGGCCGGCGATGACACTTTCATTGGCGGTGCAGGCGCAGATTTGCTCGATGGCGGAATCGGACATGATATTGCGGATTATACAAATGAACTAAATGGCGTTGTCGTCAATTTGATAACGGGCGGCACAGGCGGCGATGCGGCTGGCGACACATATTTTTCCATTGAAGCCGTAAATGGAACGCGATTCGATGACACGATCACTGGCTCGAATTCAGCCACGACATTGCTGGGCGGCGCTGGCAACGACAAGTTATACGGCGGCGCAGGTGCAGACACCCTCTACGGTCACTCCGGCAATGACACACTGTCCGGTGGCGCTGGCAATGACAGTCTTGATGGTGGTACTGATAACGACGTCGTTTATGGCGGTCTCGGCAACGACGCACTCCTTGGTGGGGCTGGCAACGACATCCTGCGCGGCGATGCGGGCGCAGACATTATCAATGGCGGCGATGGCATAGACCGCGCAGACTATAGCTCGTCTAGCGTTGGTGTTACGGTCAATCTCACGACCGGAACATCTTCAGACGGTGATACTTTGACGGGAATCGAGAACCTGCTTGGGTCTGCGTACGACGATGTTTTGTTCGGGTCGGCTCTTGCCAACACCCTTTACGGTCGCGGCGGTAATGACCAGGTTTTTGGCCTGTTGGGCAATGACACGCTGTATGGCGAGGCGGGCGATGACACGCTCTTCGGCGGCGAAGGCAATGACCGCATTTATGGCGGCGTTGGCAATGACGTAATTTTTGGCGAGGAAGGCAATGACCTGATTGATGCCGGTGCAGGTGACGATTTCGTCGTCTTTGGCGTCGGCGACGACAAGATCACGTTGGGTGCGGGCTACGACCTGGTACGCTTTGACTTCGGCAATGGCCATGACATCATTACCGATTTCAAGTCCGGCGAGGACCGGTTGGACTTCACTTGGGTTGACGTGACTCTTGCCGATATCCAAGGCGCGGCCGCCGAGACCGCAGCGGGTGTGCTGTTTGCCTCTGGCGCTGATTCCATATTGCTGGCGGGTCTTCACCTGTCGGATATTAATTGGAATACCGACATTTTAGTCTGATTCAACGATACGAAGTGACAAGGTCGGAGCCTTACGCTCCGGCTTTTCTCCTCATTGAGCACCGCCCATCCTTCACCTATAACAACCCCATGACCAATCCCATCCGCATTCTCGTTGATTCTGATGCCTGCCCCGTGCGGGAGGAGGTCTATAAAGTTGCTGACCGCCATCAGGTCGCAGTCGTTATCGTGGCTAATTCCTATATGCGCATTCCCAAGGACCCACTGGTCAGCCAAGTCGTGGTCACGGATAAATTCGACGCCGCTGATGATTGGATTGCCGAGCAGGCGGGGCCGAGCACGGTCGTCATAACGTCTGATATTTTGCTCGCCGAGCGCTGCGTGAAGGTCAAGGCCGTCGTTCTCCCGCCTACTGGTAAGCCCTTCACCGAAAACTCCATAGGCATGAGCGTGGCGACCCGCGCCATTATGGCGGATTTGCGTAGCGGAGTGGGACAAACATCCGGCCCCGCGCCATTTACCAATGTCGACAGATCAAACTTTCTGTCAGCATTGCATGGCGCGTTGGTCCGGCTCAAACGTAATGCCTGATGTCACTCAGCTTTGGCAGGCTCTTGTGCTTCATTGCCGTCCGTAGATTTGCCATCGCTCGGTAGTGTCTCCTCCGGCGCCGCACCATCATCAGGCGTAGTACTGTTATCAGTTGCGCCGCCGTCCTCTTGCATATCCGTGCCGGTATCGCTCTCGTCTGGAGTGACGTCTTCAGCAGGTGCGCCCACGCCACCAAGACTCATCAGCGACATGAAGTCCACACCATTGATGAGGAACTTGCCAACTGTCATGCCATCCAAATCCCACAGCAGCGTGCTGTCTGGCTGCTTCTTCGCCATGCTGTTGAACGCGATTATCGCGGGCGAGGCTTGCGCCATGCCTAGTTCCGGTGGCAGCGCTTGCAGCGCTGTTATCAGCGGAATGAGGTCGATGGATTTAATTGTGCCCTTGCCAGTCGGTGGCACTTCCGGTCCGCCGGTCACAGTGCCTTCATAGTCTATATCGTAGGTCTTGCCGGTCAGTTTGCCGACCTGCAGGCTGAACTTCGCTGCGCCTGATGGGATAATGGCCTTGAGTAACTTGGCATCGTTGGCCGCCTTCACATCGCCTTCCACCGCCGTATCCAAAAGCGCCGGTTCATCCATAATCAGCTTGGTCACGCTGGCGAAATCTAAATCAGACAGTTTGAAATCAAACACAAATTTGCTCGGCATCAACGGGTCAGACCATGGAGGCAATATGCCTTGCGGCATGGTGAGGCCTTCCAGTGTAATCGCCTCGCGCAAGAAACCATCTTTTATCGCGCCGCTGAAATCCACCGCCACCCCAATTTTGTCCAGCCCCGCATTGCCCAGCGGCGATGTCACCAAAAACTTGTCTAAAGTCTCGTTGATGCTGATGCTGTCAAAAAATGGCATGGCTGCGAGCGCCAGTGCCTTCATTTCGGCTTGCTGCGCATCCGTAAGTTTTGCATCTTTTACCTTGGCACTTTCTGGCAGGGCCATGCCCCATTTAATAAGGTCAACAAACGCTTGGCCGCGCACGCCTTTAAGCGATACGGTATAGGCCAGCTTATCCAGCGTAGCTTTGCCGGTAATTGGCGCGCTACCATCACCTGGTGGCAGCGAGTCAGCTGAGGCGACAAATCCATTCATGCTCGCGTTATACTCACCATCAAAAATACCAACTCCTGAAGATTTGGCATCGCCCGCGCCATGAATATTGGCGATGGCAAAGTCCAGCTTTGGTGATTCCGGAGTGGCGGGTTTATCGTCGCTGATCGTACCCTTCAAATTTACGATGTCCGAAGTGTATGACGTAAATACCATCAACTTTTCGTCAAATACCGCGTCCAACTTAAGCGTATCAGCCTTCACCTGCATATTTGTTTTGCCTGGCTCAATAAACGACCAGTCCATGGGCATATCTTGCTTCAATACCCATTTGCCATCTCCCTGTGGTGTGAGATGGATAATGATAGGCGAGATTTTGAACTGGACTTTGCTGTCTGCCGTCTTTTCGGCCTTTTTGATGAGCGCCAAAACATCCAGCGTCACATCATAACTCTCGCCCGTTGGCGCAACGCTCAGGATGCCCGGCTCGGTACCAATATAGCTCTGGAACAAATCCGTCAGGCGCTTCGCTTCTTCCGGCGTCGCGGGCGCGGCAAAGGCTGCGGTGTGGGATGCCAGATAAATTGTGAGGGCAGCGAGCGTCTTTTTCATGTTTCTGTTCTTTCGATTGGTTTATTGGGTCCAACGCGCAAGCGCATCTTCATCTTTTTCCTTAGCATCAACCCATGCGCCTGAGGTTCCGTCTTTCCAATGTTCTTTCTTCCAAAAGGGCGCTTTTGATTTGAGAAAGTCCATCACAAAAGACGCAGCTTGAAAAGCAGTCTCGCGATGCGGTGACGCGGCTATCACCAGCACAATATCATCACCCGGCGCGATCTTGCCAAAGCGATGAATGGCTGTAATCGCTTGGATGGGCCAGCGCTGAACCGCTTCATTGGCGATGCGCATAATCTCAGCTTCCGCCATTCCCGGATAATGCTCAAGTTCCAGCGCGGCGAGCTGCCCGCCTTCATCGCGGCAAAGCCCCGTAAATGTCACCAGCGCACCAATATCGCAGCGGCCTTGGGTTATCGCATGAACTTCTTTGCGCGTGTCAAAGGCCTCCGCTTGCACCCGCACCACTGGCGTTACGCTTGCCATGTCAGCCACCTGTCATGGGCGGAAACAGCGCGATTTCCCGCGCACCCGCAATCAGCTCACTGTGTTCCACATGCTCTTGATTGATCGCAACACGAATGACTTTGGGAATTTGCAAAGCCGCTTCATATTCGTCGCCAAGACCTTTTAGATGCAGCAGTAAATCCGCCACAGTTTTCACTGTGTCAGGAAGCGCGATGTCTTCTTCGCTCTTGCCGATGCGCTCGCGCACCCACGCAAAATAGATGATACGCATCAGTCTTCGTCCACAATATGCTTCACACCCGCGCGGAAATAATCGTAGCCGGTGTAGAGAGTGATAACCGCCGCTATCCATAACAGGATGATGCCAAATTCGGTCGTGTAAGGCAGAATTTTCTCGCCTGCATCACCCGCCAGTAAGAAGCCGACAGCAACCATTTGCACAGCGGTTTTCCATTTTGCTAATTGCGTGACAGGCACGGAAACTTTCAGCTCTGCCAAATATTCGCGCAGGCCGGAGACCAAAATCTCGCGACACAAAATGATGATCGCCGCAAAAATCGTCCATCCCGCAATCGTTCCATCGGCCGCCAAAAGTAACAGGCAAGACGCGACCAATAGCTTGTCGGCAATGGGGTCCAGCATCCGGCCAATAGTGGTAGATTGCTTCCACAACCGCGCCAGATAGCCATCAAGATAATCAGTGACACTCGCAACAGTAAAAATACCCAGCGCCGTCCAGCGGGCATTGTCAGTGGATTTCAAATGCCCTTCCAGAAAAAAGCAAAGCACAACCAAAGGCACCGCAACGATGCGGGCATAGGTCAAAAGGTTCGGGATATTATAAGTTCGCTTGGCCATGATTCCGCTTTTATGTGTCGGCCCCAACAAATAGGACCAATTACGGCGGGTCAATGGCAGGCTATCGGCTTTCGTGAAAATGATTGTATATCATCTCCGCCATTGCGCCGGAAATGCCAGTAACGGCCTTCAAATCATCGACACCCGCCTTTGAAACCTGCTTGGCTGTACCAAAGTGCAACAACAGTGCGCGTTTACGGGTCGGCCCGATGCCTTCGATTTCATCGAGCGGGTTTTTCACCATTTCCTTCTTGCGCCGCGCGCGGTGCGTGCCGATAGCGAAACGATGCGCCTCGTCGCGCAGGCGCTGGATGAAATACAGCACCGGATCGCGCGGCGGCATGGTAAACGCCTCGCGCCCTTCCATGAAAAACCGCTCGCGCCCCGCCTCGCGGTCCACGCCCTTGGCGATGCCGATGGCAGTAATTTTATCGGCAATGCCAAGTTCTTTAAGGATGCTTTTCACAGCCGTCATTTGGCCCTGACCACCGTCAATAAACACCAAATCCGGCCACATCGGAAACGCATCCGGATCGTCTGTCTCGATCTCGACAGGCTCATCACTAGGCGCGTCGCCTTCTCTGATAAGCCGCGAAAAACGCCGCTCCATCACTTCCTTCATCATGCCAAAATCATCGCCCGGCGTGATCGTCGTCGATTTGATGTTGAACTTGCGATATTGGTTTTTCACAAACCCTTCCGGCCCCGCCACAATCATGCCGCCAACGGCATTCGTGCCCATAATGTGCGAGTTGTCATAAACCTCAATGCGGCGCGGTGCTTTGGGCAAATTGAAGGTTTTGGCCAGCCCTTCCAGCAGCACGCGCTGCGACGCTGTATCGGACAATTTCCGCCCCAGCGCCTCGCGGCAGTTGGCCAGAACATTGGCCACAATGTCCTTCTTCTCGCCCCGTTGAGGAACAGAAATTTCCACCTTGCGACCGGATTTTTCCGTAAACGCAGTGGCGATAAGCTCTTGCTCGTCCACCGTCTCAGATAGCAACAGCAGGCGCGGAATGGGCTTACCATCGTAAAACTGCACAAGAAATGAACTGAGCACTTCGCTAAGCGGCATCGCGCTATCGGCCTTCGGATAATAAGCGTGATTGCCCCAGTTTTGCCCCGTGCGGAAGAAGAACACCTCAATGCACACCATGCCACCATTTTGGGCGATAGCGAACACATCCGCTTCGTCAATGCTGGCCGGATTGACACCCTGACTGCTGGTCGTGTGCGACAGCGCGGAAAGCCTATCGCGGTAAATCGCCGCTCGCTCAAAATCCATCTCGGAGGAAGCGTGCTGCATCGCTTCCGCCAAATGCGTCTTCACATTCTGGCTCTTGCCGGAAAGAAAGTCATGCGCCTCTTGCACCATGTCGCGGTAGTCGGCAGGCGAAACTTCGTTAGTGCAGGGGCCAGCGCAACGCTTTATTTGATACAGCAAACACGGCCGCGTGCGATTTTCAAAAAATGAATCCGTGCAGGTGCGCAGCAAAAACGCCCGCTGCAAAGCGTTGATGGTACGGCTCACAGCGCCCGCACTCGCGAACGGACCAAAATATGCACCCTTGCGGCTCTGCGCCCCGCGATGCTTGAAAATGCCGGGCGCATTATGCTCATCAGTAATCAAAATATAGGGAAATGATTTGTCGTCGCGCAGCAGCACATTGTAGCGCGGGCGCAAGCGCTTAACGAGATTAGCCTCCAGCAGCAGCGCCTCGGCCTCGGTACGCGTGGTGATGAATTCCATTGTCGCGGTTTCGCTCACCATGCGGTGAATGCGGTTGGAATGTCCGCGCCCTTGCGCATAGCTCGTCACACGCTTTTTGAGGCTCCGTGCCTTGCCGACATACAAAACATCGCCCGCCACATTCATCATGCGGTAAACGCCCGGACCATTGGGCAAGCGCTTCACGACCTCTTGGATAACCTCAATGCCGATGATTTTCTCATCCGGCGCCCCCGCAGAGGTCCAGTCGCCAGATGCCAGTGCGCTGGGGGCAATGGAGACGTCTTCGCCCTCATCCTCCAGCTCTATTTCCGGTGGCATATCTTTAGTAGGGTCGCTCATTCAGCAACGCCCAATACATCCGGCGTTTCCCACGCCAAATGCTGCCCGCCATCCAGCGCAATCATCTGGCCCGTGATAGATTTCGCCTCCCACAAATAGCGGATCGTCGCACCAAATTCTGACAAATCTGGCCCGTGCTTCAACAACAGCCCATCGGTGGATTTTTTGAAATCCTCATCCGTTTGGCGTGAGTTTTTCAGGGTAGGGCCGGGACCAATGGCATTGACCCGAATGCGCGGCGCAAGTGCCTGCGCCATCGTGCGCGTAGCCGCCCACAGCGTCGCCTTGGAAAGCGTATAGCTGAAAAACTTGGGGTTTGGCCGCCACACGCGCTGGTCAATAATATTGACGATCAAGCCATCCGCACCAGCTGGCAATTGCGCCGCAAACGCTTCAGCCAAAAAGACCGGCGCTTTGACATGAATGGCAAAATGCAAATCAAATTGCGCCTCGCTCAACGCGCCCATCTCATCGTCTTCAAAAATCGAGGCATTGTTGACCAGCAGCGTGAGCGGCCCCATCGCCGCCGTCACATCGCCAACCAAGGCCGCGCCTGCGCCCGCAACGGTCAAATCCCCGCCAAACACCTCAACGCGTGCACCATCACGAGAGAGATCGGCAGCAATAACCTGCGCTTCTTCCCGCGAGCCATGACAATGCAGCGCCACGTCAAATCCATGACGCGCCAAGTCTTCAACAATCGCGCGACCAATGCGCCGCACACTTCCCGTCACCAAGGCTAACGGCTTATCCGCCATAAGTATGAATCCTCAAACCTCAAAAATTAGAATCTATTTACCAACCTAATCAAATTTAGTGCAAATACCGCCAATCAAAAGGGCCATTATACCGAATAAGTCGCTGAACATGCCGCTCATTTGTATATTAGTGACCTATTTACC
>JANPBE010000506.1:0-2196 GCA_031430295.1 Phyllobacterium sp. | reverse complement strand
CGCACCGCAAAAACCTATCAACGCCGTTTCAGGCTGTAATTTTGATTTGATCTGAGCAACCGCCTCATAAACAGGCTTCAGATTCACGTGAAACAATGACGGATCAATTACAGCAATTTCATCTGGCTGAATTGGTGTCATCAAAGGCCCGTGACCTTCAGAAAACTTCAAATCCCTACCCAGAGCGTGAGGGACTACAAGGATATCAGAAAACAAAATTGCTGCATCAAACCCGTACCGGCGAATGGGTTGCAGCGTCACTTCTGTCGCGAGATCCGGATTGTAACAAAGATCTAAAAACGTACCCGCACCTTTGCGCACTTCGCGGTACTCTGGCAAATAGCGACCCGCCTGTCGCATCATCCATAGCGGCGGTGGGAAGACAGCCTCGCCATCTAGAACTCTTAAGATCGCAGATTTTGACGTCTGTTCATCTGCTTTCATCTTGTTTTCCCAGCCCTCTTGAAAATTCAGGAATGAATTTCTTTTGTATTTTGATTCTTAGAGTCTGTGTCTATCGGGGATAAGCAGTTTTGCCGCAATAGTCCAAAAAGTCGCCATTACCACCGAGGGGACTATCAAAAACATACACAAAGATGATAAACCGTGGAAAACTAAAAATTCAATTTAAAATCAAACACATCCAAGCATGGAAATTTGGCTATCCTTGTGGATAAATATCTAACAGAATTACAAATTCTAAAGTTATACGCATAATTCACAAGCTGTTGGCAACCTTGTTCCGCTTGCTCCTTCCTGTTGATAACCAAGCCACTTACCCACAGGCGCCGCGCCAGCGTGTTTTTGGCCTCAGTTTATCCACAGCAGTTCACAGGCACGCTCACAACTGACCAATCCAGAACTGCCGCTTCTTCATTACTTGCCATGACTAGCAACCCGCGTTAGGTCGAAGGCACAAGGGAACCCTGCCAATGGCCACACTTATCCTCGCCTCCAAAAGTCCGTTTCGCAGCATGCTGTTGAAAAATGCCGGTGTGAGCTTTATCAGTGATGCAGCCAAAATTGACGAGCGGGCAATCGAAGAACCATTGCAAAACTCGGGCGTAACGCCCGAAGATGTGGCGATGATTCTAGCCGAAGCCAAGGCACAGGACGTCAGTGCAAGGCATAAAGGCGCAGTGGTTATTGGGTCAGACCAAACCCTGTCACTTCAGGATCGTGTATTTCATAAACCGGTTGATATGGAGGATGCGCGGCGTCATCTTCTCGCTATGTCCGGTAAAACTCATCAACTTAACAGCGCCGTGACGTTGGCGATTAATGGTGAGACAGTCTGGCGGCATATATCTGTCGCTCGCATGACGATGCGAGAGCTGTCACCGGCTTTCATAGGCCGCCATTTCGCGCGAGTTGGCGACAGCGTGCTTTCGTCAGTTGGTGCCTACCAATTTGAGGGCGAAGGTGTGCAGTTATTCGACAAAATCGATGGCGATTATTTCACCATTGTCGGGTTGCCCCTTTTGCCGCTGCTGAAAGAATTACGTGCAAGGGGTGCGATTGATGCCTGAGAACAGCCCCATCAAAGCATTTGTGTGCGGCCATCCGATAGCCCATTCGCGCTCACCGCTAATTCATGGTTCATGGCTGAAACAGCATAACATCAATGGCACTTACACAGCTATCGATATCGCGCAGGATGCTTTTCCCTCGTTCATGCAAAGCATTATGGCAGGTCACTATAACGGTGGAAATGTAACAATTCCTCATAAAGAGGCAGCCTATCAACTCGCCGATAGCCGTGATGAAACTGCTGAACTCATTGGAGCGGTAAACACACTGTGGATGGAAGACGGCAAACTACGAGCCACCAACACCGACGCTTATGGGTTTGCCGCAAATTTAGATGAGCGTGCGCGGGACTGGGATAGCGATAAATCAGCATTGGTCATCGGGGCAGGCGGCGCATCGCGTGCCATCATTCACGCCCTAAAACAGCGTGGTTTTACCGACATCCGCATAGCAAACCGAACACTATTGCGCGCCGAAGAGCTCAAAGACCGTTTTGGTTCCGGCATCTCCGCACACGAAATTACAGCGATAAATGAATTGGCAAGCGATGCCGGCCTCATCATCAACACAACCTCACTCGGCATGAAAGGTCAGGGCGAGATACTGTTGGATATGACGAAGGTGAACCCCAGCGCCCTCGTCACCGATATTGTATACGTGCCATTG
>JANPBE010000505.1:0-2545 GCA_031430295.1 Phyllobacterium sp. | reverse complement strand
CAGGCGATAGTGTCGTTCTTATAAGGGACGGCGACGAATTGCGCGTTCGTGCAATTTCAGACACCCGCGAGGAGTTTGAGCGCAAGATGCAAATTGCGCGTGAGCGCATGAAAAAATATGAAGTTGCTTTGCGTGAACTTGCAAAATGACTACCCATCACGACCGGGAAATATTGGAAGCAATGCACGCTGAGCAACTTCGTTTGCACGGTGGGGCAACAGGTTTGCGTGACGAAGGTATGCTGGAATCTGCACTCAATAGGCCATTGCAAAAAGAGGCCTATGGCACACCGGACATATTTGAACTGGCAGCAGCTTATCTTTTTGGCCTCGTGAAAAACCATCCGTTTATTGATGGCAACAAGCGAACAGGCTATATCGCAGCCGACGTTTTTTTATTCTTGAATGGCTGGAGTGTGGAAGCCGATCAGCAGGATATTATCGCGTTCGTCCTCGGTGTGGCCGCTGGCGAGATTGACGAAACCGGTGCTGCCATGTTCTTCAGAGACCATTGCATTTCAGTAGAATAGAACGAACCCATGATTACCGCATATTCAATCCAAAATACCATGCTACATCCACAAAAAATGGCGTTGGGCGACGCCCTGCCCGAGCAAACCGTGTGGATTGATATTCTCCACCCCAATCAAGACGAAGATCAACATGTTGAGCACCTGACAGGAATCTCCATCCCTACCCGCGAAGACATGAAAGAGATCGAAGATTCCAGCCGGTTTTATGCGGAAAATGATGCGCAGTATTTCACTGTGCCGCTGCTGCATTCTTCCGAAGGCATGAAGCCCGGCATCAATCCCGTCACGTTTATTCTCACCGGTGATCTGCTTATCACTGTGCGCTATGTCGAGCCGAAAGCGATTTTGTTTTTCCAAAACCGTGTGACTAAGCCCGGCAATGAGCTGGTTAAGGGCGGTTGTGATGGGCGCTCTGTAATGCTTGGTCTTTTGGAAAGTGTTACCGACCGCGTGGCGGATTTGCTTGAGGGGGTGGCGGCGCATCTCGATCACGAGTCCGACCTGCTGTTCGCAGACAACACCAACCCCATGTCCACGCCGCGCTTTCGAAGTGCGATGCGGCTGTTGGGCAATGAAGGTTCGTTTCTATCGAAGGTTAGCGAGTGCCTTTCCGGCCTTAGCCGCCTGATCTCCTACATGCACACTGACCCAACGGCGGCAGGCAAAAAATCAGTGGTGAAAAGTCGCTTATTGCTGATTGAACGCGACATACAATCGCTGCGCACGCACGCGGACTTTTTGTCCGGCAAGATTACATTTCTGCTGGATACCGTCGTTGGCTTCGTTTCTGTTGAGCAAAATGCCATCATCAAATTTTTCTCGGTCGCGTCGGTCGGGTTCATGCCACCTACGTTGGTGGCGTCTATTTATGGCATGAACTTCAAATTTATGCCTGAGCTGGAGTGGCCAATCGGCTATCCGATTGCAGTCATTTTGATGTTGCTCTCAGCAATCCTGCCGTTGGCATATTTCCGCTACAAAAAGTGGCTTTAAGCTGTCTCATTATCTGACAGGCCAACTGGCACTCTTCATGCTTTGAGGAATCCAAGTCCGTGTTCGGCGGGATGCCTTGGCTTAAGCAGGAGTTAGCATGAGACGTCGCGAATTTATGTTTGGTTTGATGGCTTCGTCAGCACTCTATGCGCGGCAGTCACAGGCAGCAAATCTTGCCCAAAGCATTGGCATTCGCGGTTCGATTGACGCGGTTGATTCAGGCTTTCGTCCAGACACGTTGGACGATCAATCAAAAATTTTCTCCAAAATGCTTAGTGCTGCGTCGAAGTCCAATCAGGAAATTTATCTGCCAGCGGGGGACTATGTTGTTTCGAATCTGACTTTGCCCAAGCGCGTGCGCATAAAGGGCGTGGCCGGAGCCTCGCGCATTATTTACGGCGGTGACGGACATTTATTTGCGGCAGAAGATACGGAAATAGTCGAAATCGAAGGTGTGGTTTTTGACGGTGCAAACCGCGAGCTTAACGAGCAAAGCCAAGGGCTAATCGAAGGCCGCCGCGTGCCGCGCTTCATCCTTTCCAATTGTGAAATTATTGGCAGCGCCAAGAATGGCCTGTCACTGGAAGGCTGCGCCGGGCGCATTGATACGACCAGCATTTCCGGCGCGGGCGACGCTGGCATTTGGAGCGTCGAAGGCGCGGGCATGACGATTTCAAACAATGATGTGCATGATTGCGCCAACGGCGGGATTTTGGTGCATCGCTGGCAAGAGGCGCACGACGGTACGATGATTACCGGAAATCGCGTTTCACGCATTGGTGCGAAAAATGGTGGAACGGGACAATTTGGCAACGGAATCAATGTGTTCCGTGGCAATGATGTTATTGCAACCAGCAATCAGGTGAGTGACTGTGCCTTCTCCGCCATACGGTTCAACAGCGCCAGTGATGCGCAGATTATCAACAATAATTGTAAAAATAGTGGCGAGACGGCGATCTACTCCGAATTCAAATTTGAAGGTTCAATCATCAGCGGCAACGTGGTGGACGGTGCGGCCAA
>JANPBE010000504.1:0-2130 GCA_031430295.1 Phyllobacterium sp. | reverse complement strand
CACCCATGCCTTGCTGGGTTCGAGCATCACATTCAAAAATCTTGGGATGCTCATCATTGACGAAGAGCAGCATTTCGGCGTGAAGCATAAGGAGCGCTTGAAAGAGCTGAAGAGCGACATTCATGTGCTGACACTATCGGCGACACCAATCCCGCGCACATTGCAGTTGGCGCTAACAGGCGTGCGCGAACTTTCACTCATTACCACCCCGCCAGTGGACCGCATGGCGGTCCGCACGTTTATCTCGCCGTTTGATGGCTTAGTTATTCGCGAAAGCCTGTTGCGCGAGCGTTATCGCGGTGGTCAGAGTTTCTATGTGGTGCCACGAGTGGCGGACTTGGCGGATATTCATGCCTTTCTGCAAAGCGATGTGCCGGAGCTAAAGGTTGCCGTTGCGCACGGGCAAATGCCGGCGGGCGAACTCGATGATATCATGAATGCCTTCTATGAGGGCCAGTATGATGTGCTGCTTTCAACGACCATTGTTGAGTCCGGACTGGACGTTCCAAGCGCCAATACGCTTATTGTGCACCGGGCCGATATGTTCGGTCTGGCGCAGCTGTATCAATTGCGAGGCCGCGTCGGGCGTTCCAAGCAGCGCGCGTTTGCGCTCTTCACATTGCCTGCCAATCGCACTTTAACTCAAACGGCAGAACGTCGCCTCAAGGTATTGCAATCATTGGATAGTTTGGGTGCAGGTTTCCAGCTAGCCAGCCATGACCTAGACCTGCGCGGCGGTGGCAATATGCTCGGTGAAGAGCAGTCCGGGCACATCAAAGAGGTTGGTTTTGAGCTGTACCAGCAAATGCTGGAAGAGGCCGTCGCCGAGCAACGCGGCCAAGTGCAGGCTGATAATGGCCAATGGTCGCCACTGATTGCCGTTGGCACTGCGGTCATGATTCCAGAAGATTATGTGCCGGACTTGCAGCTGCGACTGGGTCTCTACAAGCGCCTAGCGGACATTGCTGAGGTGAGTGAAATAGACTCGTTCGGTGCCGAATTGATTGACCGCTTTGGCGCGCTTCCGGACGAAGTGAAGCATCTTTTGAAGATTGTTTACATCAAGACGCTGTGCCGAAAAGCCAATGTTGAAAAGCTAGATGCGGGGCCGAAGGGCGTGGTCATACACTTCCGCAAGAAGGAATTTGCCAATCCGGTGGCGCTGGTGAAATTTATTGGTGAGCAAGGCATATTGGCAAAAATCCGTCCGGACCAAGCCATCGTGTTCATCCGCGATTGGCCAACGCCTGATAAGCGCCTTTCTGGTGCGGCGGTACTTATGACGCAGTTGGCGAAGATGGTGGAGTAGCCGCGTAATTCTTTAGAGCGCCAAGCCTAAGCGGCTATCGCGTTCTTAATCGCTTCGTAAAGTATCTCAGGCGTCTGCGCGCCAGATACCGCGTATTTTTGATTGATGACAAAACACGGCACGCCGGTAACACCGAGCTTCTTGGCCGTGGCAATTTCCTCGATCACCCCACCTTCTTCTGCATGAGTTGGCATCAGCGCTTCCAAAACGGAAACATCCATGCCTACTTCTTTGCCCACATCCAGCAGCACTTGGTGATCGCCAATGTCTTTGCCCTCAGTGAAATAGAGCTTGAAAAGGCGATCCACCAGCCTGTTCTGAATGTCTGGTCCCGCTTGCGCCGCCCAACGGATCATGCGGTGTGCGTCCAGCGTGTTGGGCGCAATATTGATGGCATCAAAGTTGTAGGTAATGCCGACCTCTTCGCCCAGCTTTACCAGTTGTTGGTGGATTTCGCCGAGGCGCGGGCCGGTGCCAAACTTGGCTTCCATGTATGTTTTGCGGTCCACACCGAGCGGCGGGATGGACGGGTCCAACATATAAGGCCGCCAATGGATTTCGGCATCAACATCCGGCATGGCGGCCAACGCCTTCTCCAGACGTGCTTTGCCAAGATAACACCAAGGGCATACAACATCTGAAATAATGTCAATTTTCACCGATGCCATTAGGATATGTCTTTCATTGTTTTGCCCACCATGTTGGCAATTGATAGCCGAACAATGGCGTTTTGTCCGGATGTTGTACTCTTGTCCACGATGCCAGCCACTGATCTGGCAAATAGTGCAGGGGCACAACGTATTGTCCTGAAATCAACAAGC
>JANPBE010000503.1:0-1978 GCA_031430295.1 Phyllobacterium sp. | reverse complement strand
CAAAAAACTCTTCTGCCACCTGCCCTACATCCAAAGTTTCGCCTACGAATGTTTCCGGCGCATCCGGACCTTCGGCATCTAGCAATATTTCGCCGTTCTCATCCGTTTGAACTCTCGCCAGTTTTGAGCCTTCCGGCACATAGGTTGCCTCAAACTCATTGCTAACGACTGCTTCAAGTGGCTCCAACGTGATGCCGCAGGCTTGGGTAATCGAGGCATAAATTGTGCCTTTGACCTTTACGCCCTCGCCGCGCCACGAGGTAATGAGCAGGTTTGCGCTCAACGAGGCCACGCCAAGCAGGTCGTGCGCTTCGGCTAACGCCGCACATTCTTTTGCCGTTGCCACCAGTTTCAGGGGCATACCGCTGCGTGGCAGGCGAGCTATGCTCACCGAATGGCTGAAGGGTAGGTTAGTGTCATTTTTCATCAATAAGTCTCAAATTTCTGCGGCTCAATAGCTTAAAGGCTGGCCTTTGGGAACAACAGATCGCCAGCAACGAGACTCTCATCGTTCTGCTCATCTAGAGCAGCCACGAGGTTAAACACGCGGCCAGACATATCGACTGCATGAGGCCACTCTTTAGCGGTGGGATTTATGTTGCGATGGAGCGCGGCGGCCAATGCCTCGAGGTCATTATCAGCAATAGCCTTGTCGTAGGAATCAGCTCTCCCATAAAACATCTTTGCTAACTTCTTCATGCGCTTGGGCACGCCAGCATCACCGATGCCTAGCTCGCGCAGCGAATGGTCAACATCTTTGAAAAACTCCTCGACTACTTCTTGCGCTAGGTCGCGCAATGGAGGCGATGCGGCTTTTGAGCGGCGCAAGAAGAGAATCATGTGTAAAGACAGTGATTCAAACCGTCCAAGTGCTGTATCCGGTACATGCCAATCAGAAAAATATAGCGGCTGCCGCGCCGCCGCCACGATTGTCTCATAGGTGCGAATAACGATGGCTTCATTGGCTTTGGCTTTACGTGCGAATAGTTTTAAAAAAAACAAGCGGATAGCCTTTCAAGCTAATGGGTATATGGGCGAACTCTGCGTTTGAAAGATTGCACAAAACGCAAAGCTGGTTTACCCAAAGTATAGAGTTGGGTCCAGTATCGGGACTTATGAGGGAGATGACTTTGTTGAAGCTGAATTTCAAGGGAAACATATTGCCGCGCCAGTACGCCGGTGCAGCACTCGTCGCCCTTGCTGCATCGCTTAGCGGCTGTAACACTGTTGAATTGTCCAAGCCATCGGAAACGATCAACCAAGGCTATGTGATGGATGAGCAGTCGCTGGCAGCAGTGCCGGTCGGCTCCAGCCGCGAGCAAGTCCTGCTCTCGCTCGGAACACCTTCGACAATCAATACGCTCGACAATGAGGTATTTTACTACATTTCGCAGACGCGTAAGCGCCCCGCGGCCTTTATGAAAGCCAAACTCGTTGATCAGCGCGTTTTAGCTATTTATTTTGGTCCTGATGGGACTGTGTCCAACATTGCCAACTACGGCTTGAAAGACGGCAAAGTGTTTGAATTTATCAAGCGTACGACGCCAACAGGCGGCAAGGACTTGACGTTTATTGGCCAGATATTGTCCGGCCTTGGCAGAGGCGGCCCGCCAAAGCTTAGCGACAATAAGGGTGACGTTTATTAAAGCCATGTTATTTTTCTAAATGAAAAACCCCGCCGGATCACACCGGCGGGGTTTTGATTTGGAACTACATAGTCATCTTAGTGATGCGCGAGCACCGCCAACAGCAACAAGGCCACGATGTTGGTGATCTTGATGGCCGGGTTGACCGCAGGACCGGCGGTATCCTTGTAAGGATCGCCAACCGTATCGCCGGTTACAGATGCTTTGTGAGCGTCTGAGCCCTTCATGTGGCGAACGCCGTCTTTATCAACGAAACCGTCCTCGAACGACTTCTTAGCGTTGTCCCATGCGCCGCCACCGGATGTCATCGAGATGGCCACAAAGAGACCGTT
>JANPBE010000502.1:0-12553 GCA_031430295.1 Phyllobacterium sp. | reverse complement strand
GGCATGGGCCAGCACCCGCTTGTCACCGGCGCTATGAAAGATGCCATTGACCAGTGCGGCGCAGGGGCAGGCGGGACGCGCAATATTTCCGGCACGAACCATCATCATGTGATGCTGGAACGCGAGCTTGCGGACTTGCATGGCAAGGAATCGGCGCTTTTGTTCACTTCCGGTTACGTTTCAAACTGGGCAGCACTTGGCACGTTGGCGAGCCAAATTCCTGGATGCATTGTTTACTCTGATGCGTTTAATCACGCTTCGATGATTGAGGGTATTCGCCACTCCAAGGCACCGCGCCATATTTTCAAACATAATGACCCGCGTGATTTGGAGCGCCTGTTGGCAGCTTCCGACCCTGCTGCGCCGAAGCTTGTGGCGTTTGAAAGCGTTTATTCGATGGATGGGGATATTGCTCCCATCAAAGAGATTTGCGACGTGGCGGACCGGTATGGCGCGATGACCTATCTGGATGAGGTCCATGCTGTTGGCATGTATGGGCCGCGCGGCGGCGGCGTTGCCGAACGCGAAGGTCTGATGGACCGGATCACGGTTATCGAAGGTACGCTGGGCAAAGCCTTTGGCGTGATGGGCGGCTACATTGCAGCATCCTCTAATTTGGTAGATTTCATCCGCTCGTTTTCTTCCGGCTTTATTTTTACAACGGCAATTCCGCCTGCATTGGCTGCTGCTGCGACGGCCTCAATTTCGTTCCTCAAGGAACATGATGAAATCCGGCGTTTGCATCGTGATCGCGTGGCGCGGGTTCGTGCCAAGCTCGATCAACGAGGCATTCCGCACAAACATAACCCGAGCCATATCATTCCGGTGATGGTGGGTGATGCGGCAAAGTGCAAATGGATTTCTGACATTATGCTGGAACAGCATGGTGTCTATGTGCAGCCGATTAACTATCCGACCGTGCCGGTGAAAACTGAACGTTTGCGTATTACGCCGACGCCGTTCCATACGGATGCAGACATAGACCATTTGGTGAGTGCGCTTGCAGAACTGTGGTCGCAGTGCGCTTTAGCGAGGGCTGTAGCTTAGGGTATTACGACGCGAGGCGGGCTTGATTGCTGCCGAAACCCAATCCTAATCTAGCGCTGAGTTCGCGCTCCGTCTGCGCAAATATGCTGTCCATCGTATCAAATGACGATGCGGCGACGATACGTCCTGCCTTCGCTTCAGCCTCAATATGACTAGCGACCCATGAGAGTTGCCGCGCGCCTGCGCTTTCGGAGATGGACTTTAATGTGTGAGCCAGTTCGACAACTTGGCTGTGGTCGGCATTTCTGGCGGCTTCACGCACGCTTGTGACGGCAGTGTTGGCATTGGTGATAAACAGATTGATAATGCGCTTTGGTGCTGCGTCGGTTTCGCTTGCACCCAAGCGGGCGATCATTGTGACGGTTTGCTCATCCAGCAATGGCACGTTTGACAGGTCAGGTATTTGATTATCAGGCGCTTCGATTTGCTGACCAACAGTTTTTGACTTCAACACCAGCGCTGTGATGCGCTCGGCAATGGCCGGGATTGTGAAAGGCTTGGCAATCCACGCATCCATGCCGCTGGCGCGCCAGTCATGATCGCTGCTGTTTTTGCTAAATGCGGTGATGGCAACGATGGGAGTGCGGCGGGGCTTACCCGCTTCGCGCTGCCGCAAAATTCGTGTGGCGGCGAAACCGTCCATGACGGGCATGGAGCAATCCATGAATATGATGTCGTAGTTTTGTCTCGCGGTCATATCCAATGCTTCCTGACCATTGGTGGCGACCTCAACTTCCAAACCCATTGCGCTCAAGGCTTCGTTCAATACATCGCGGTTTACGGCGTTGTCATCCACGGCCAACGCCCTGAGGCCGCGATAGATGTTGTATGATGTGGCGATATTTTTGGAACGTTTCAAACGGCGGAATGCATCAAAACTGTTGACCTTGAGTGCTTCTGCAAGGCTTTGGAGTGAGTCTCTGGAGACAGGAGTTGCCAATTCAAGACGGCCACGGGTGAGGTAGCTGGCTTCGTGCAACTCCAGTGCTGGCACAAGGTACATGACGGTAAAAGGCGTGTCTTGCGCATCACCAAAATTATCAGTGAGCACCAAGTCCGGCGTTTCGTTGTCGTCGCAAATAATCGCACCATGGCTGGTTAAGCTGTCAGTCAGTGATCTTGCGGCAATATGGTTTGCGATGTTGAGCCGGATGCGCTTGCGGGAGAAATTGGCGGGCTTTTCATTGTCTGGTTCATTGTCGACAATGACCTCGACGTTGAAGCTTGATCCCTTGCCCTCGATGCTTTTCACACCGATTGTGCCATCCATGGCCTCAACAAGGCGTTGGGAAATGGCGAGGCCAAGGCCTGTGCCGCCATAACGGCGGGTGATGGATTGATCGGCCTGCACGAAGCGCTCGAACACGAGATCTATTTTGTCTTTGGCAATGCCAATGCCGGTATCAGAGACGCGGATGGACAGGCGCAAGCCATCTTTGGTTTTAGCGGCACTGGCGTGCATCATCACGCCGCCGGTTTCTGTGAATTTCAATGCGTTATTCACAAGGTTTGTGATGACTTGGTTGAGGCGGGTAACATCGCCAATCAAAACGCGCGGCACATTTGGGGCGATGCTGTAACCAATGCTTAAGCCGCGCTCGCGAGCGCGCTCATAGAAAAGGCCGTTCACATCTGCGAACAATTCATCAATAGAGAATGCGCTTTGCTCCAAAATCATCTTGCCGGCTTCGATTTTGGAAATATCGAGAACATCATTGATGATGGCCAAAAGGTTTTGACCGGAACGATTGATAATTTCGGCAAAGCGCAGGTGGCGCGGTGATAGGGGGGCCGCGGCGAGCATTTGCGCCATGACCATCATGCCGTTCATTGGGGTACGAATTTCATGGCTCATCATCGCGAGGAATTCAGACTTGGCGGCATTGGCACGCTCAGCCTCGTCGCGGGCATCCACCAGTTCGACCGTGCGTTCGCGCACTGTATCTTCCAGCGATTCCGAATAGTGGCGCAGCGACCTATCGCGCACTTCGATGCGGCCCATCATATCGTTAAAGGCGTCAATCAATACGCCGACCTCATCATTGGTCTCGCGCTTAAAGTTGTAATTCAGCGCTTCGTTCTTGCCGATATCAGTGAGTTCGTTGGCAAGACCAGTGAGGCGCTGCGTGGCGCGCTTTACGAATTTACGTGCAATCAAGATCGCGGCGACAATGGCGAATGATGCAAACAGAAACGCAATCGCGACCTGGCTCCAGAACAGCTTGGTCAACCATGAAATATCGGCGGTTAATGTGAGCGTGCCAACCTGCTGGGCAGATTGGATAATTGGGCGTTTGATTTGCAAATTCTCGATGCGGACCATATCAGACAGCAATATTTCGCTAGAGCGCAATATCGTACGCTCTAGCACCGCGCCGCTGCCCATCTCGGCCATCGCAACACCGTTGGCATCATGTATGATGACTTGGCGAAGGGAAGGGATATCGCGCAGGGCACGAAGAGCCTTTCTTGCCTCAGCAGGATTATTGTCGGCGACGGGTCCGGAAAGGACCGCGCAAAAGATGCTGGCGACGGACTGTAGCCGCATTTCCTCTGCCTTGACACTTTGGCGGAAGTTTTCAACGAGAAACACCAGCGCTGTTGCCATGGTGCAGGTGAAAACGGTGGCAGCAACAATCAACGACATTTTTGTGCCGATTGAGCTTTTGGAATTCTTGCCAAAAAGTTTGCTGATACCCTTCATATCTCCGTAATAAGCAAAATTCGCAAACATCCCTTTAATTTCAATGCAATATTTATCAATAAGTTCCGATATTTTACGTGTGCAGTGTAATTTGACGTTGAGCTTTAAGAGAATTGTAGCCGTTTGCCTGCTATTTGAGGGGTAACGAGGGACCGCAATTCGATGGCGAGAAAACCGCAGGATATTTTTATTGTCGATGACGATCCGGTATTTACCGAGATTGCCAAGGTTTTGTTTTGCCGTGCAGGTGCCAGTGCTGTGCATCTGGTGGATAATAGCCGCGAAGGGCTGGCCGAGGCCGTATCGCTCTCCAAGCGCAATTCCTTGCTCATTTTGAACTTGAAAATGGGCGGTTTGGACGGGCTGGCAGTGATGCGTATTCTGGCAGAGCAGGGATATAAAGGTTGGGTTGCTGTTTCAAGTGGAGAAAGCGCATCAATCCGCGAGTCCGCGTCCCGGCTGGTCAGGCTGCTGGGGCTTAATGATGCGGGCATTTTGGAAAAACCTATTCGGGAGTCTGGTATTGAGGCATTGCTGGATCATATTGCAAAGCCAGCTGAAAAGGTCTCGATGCCGCTTTTGAACAAAAGTGCTAAAATCATAGGGCTAAAGCCTGTGTACCAGCCCAAAGTGGATGCCGTTACCGAGGAGACAATTGGCGCTGAAACACTAATGCGTCTTGAGACTGAGACAGGGGAATTGTTGTCCCCCCTGAGTTATCTTGAAAAACTCAACCGCGATGGCACGATTGGCAAGGTGACGCTCGAATTTCTCGATCTCATTTTGGCCGATGTATTGACGTGGAAATCTGAAGGCCTGTTTCCGGTAATATCATTTAATGCGCCCGCGCCTGTGTTAGAAAACCCACAGTTTCTTATCAACTTTGCCCAAAAGGTGCGTGCAAGCGGCATTTCTCCTTCACAAATAACCATTGAGCTGACGGAGAGTGTGCTGCCGCAAGATCCGGCCACGCTGGTGGAGCTTTTGACGCGCCTGCGCATGGCCGGGTTTGGGCTTGCACTAGATGACTTCGGCACCGGTATGGCGAACTTTGACATGCTGCGCATGTGCCCGTTTAGCGAGCTAAAAATTGACCGTAGTCTTAGCCAATCGAGCATCAACGATCCGCTGTCGTGCGGGGTAATCGAGATGTGCGCAACTGTATCACGCGAGCTTGGGATGACGCTGGTGGCGGAAGGCATTGAAACTGAGATGCAGGAAGCGACGATGCGTCGGCTTGGCGTCAGTGTATTTCAAGGCTTTTTGTTTGGCTATGGTATGCCGATGCGTGAATTTGGCGATAGGCTCAAGGGTGAAGCCAATGTGTGGCAAAAACGACTACTTGTCGGCTAGATATGTGGACGGCGTATACGTTGGCACCTTAATTCGAGATTAACCTAGACATTTCACAGGTACTTAAAATCTACATTGTACAATGATATTTATGAGTGGGATTAGGGCACAACAGAGACTGATAGATTTGGTGCGTTGCCGAAGCGGCAATTTCGCAATCTCGTTTGCTATTTTAATACCAGTCTTGATGGGCCTGACGGGCGCGGTAGTGGATTTCGCAGTGTTTCAGCGCCAGCAGGCAAACATGCAGCTAGCAGCGGATTCTGCGGCACTCTCTGCCGCAAAAGAAATGACGATTAGTACTTGGTCGCCGACGTTGGCGAGCGCTGTGGCAAAGAGCTATGTCGATGGAAATCTCGGGGGCATCGACCCATCATCGTCATCACAATATTCAGTTTCCACCGCGGTTGATAAGGCTGCGGGTAAGGTCAAAGTAAATATTGATATGGACCAGTATCAGTATTTTGTTCTTGGCTATTTTCTGAAAAGTCCACAGATTCATGTGAGCGCAACCGCAAGCGCTTCCGGCGAGGCACCGGTTTGTGTCATCGGACTGGAGGCTGTGGCAACACGCACTATTGCTATTAATGATAGTGCTTCTATAGTTGCTCCGGCTTGTGCCTCTTACTCCAACTCGATCGATCCCAAAGGCATTGAGGTAAAAGGTGGAGCGGTGTTGCAAACCGCAGCAACTTGCTCGGCAGGCGGATTTAGCGGTGGTGCCGGAAGTTTGTTACCTATACCGACTGCTGACTGCCCGTCACTCGGGGACCCACTCGCTGACCGGGTCCAACCGGTAGTCGGTGCTTGTGATTTCGCGTCCTACAAGGCGCCGCAATTTGCTGCGAGCACGCTTAACCCTGGTGTATACTGCGACGGTATGTTTATTGATAATGGAGCCAACGTGCTGCTCAAGCCCGGTGTTTACATTATCAAGGGTGGCACACTCTCGACGAAAAATGGCGGCACATTAAAGGGCCCTAGCGTAACCCTGTTTTTTACCGGCAGTGACGGCCACATGATATTTGATGGAACGACCACAGTTAGTTTAAGCGCACCGGAAACCGGTTCGACAGCTGGACTATTGGTCATGCAGGACCGGGCCATGGGGCTCCAAGACTTTGAAATTTCATCAAAAAATGCCGCCGAACTGCTGGGCACCATCTATCTACCGAATGGCAGATTCTTAGTGCAGGCTAAGAATAAAATCGCAGAAAGCTCGGCGTTCACAATCATAGTCGCGCGCTTTATTGAAATTTCCGATAAGTCAAAAATGTATGTGAATGCAAATTACGATCTGACAAAAGTTCCAGTACCAGCCGGTTTTGGACCTAACGCTAAAGTTAAATTGTCAAACTGACGCAGTTACTTGTAGCGGGTATTTATCGAGTTAATTAAAAATCTTCCGAATTATGCAACCTGATTTATAAGAATATCTGGTTTTGTGAATGCATGAAACCTAAGTCCGTACTCCAAATGATTGTCATTATGCTGCGTTGCCGCTCCGGCAATTTTGCGCTTTCATTTGCTGTGTTGCTGCCGGTTTTGCTCGGATTGAGCGGTGGCGCGATGGATTTTATGATTTACGCCAATCAGATTAAGCGCATGCAAAATGCTGCGGATGCCGCTGTTCTTGCTGCGGCACAAGAGAGCAGCCTCAAAGGCTGGTCCGCGCTGCAAGCGCAAGCGATTGCCCAATCCTATGTTGATGAAAATCTGAAAGATATCGGCGCCGCCAGTACATCCTCAAGCATGGCAAAGATGAGTGGTGCATTCACGACAATCGCCACAGTCGACCAAGCCGCAAAGACGGTCAATGTCGAAGTGCAGATGAACGAGTATCCCTACTTCTTTTTAGGCTATTTTCGCCACGATCCTCAAATAGCTGTTTCCTCAAAAGCCAGCGTATCGGGCGAGATGAATATTTGCGTTATTGGATTGGACAAATTCAGCGCTGACACGGTTGCGCTGAGTGGCGCGGCAAAGGTTACATCGCCGAAATGCGCGATATTCTCGAATTCGATGGCAACAGACGGTCTCGCGGCCAAAGATTTTTCGCGTCTTACGTCAGATTATAATTGTTCAGCAGGCGGCTATGGCGGTGCGTCAAAAAATTATTCGACCCAGCCGACGCCGGATTGCACACCTATTCCTGACCCTTTGGCCGCTCGTGCTGTGCCCGCATCATCAACATGCGACTATACCAATAAAACGATCTCAGTGTTTATCGCGGTTCTCAAGCCGGGCGTTTATTGCGGCGGTATCAACATTAGTTTGAATGCAAACGTGCTGTTTGCGCCGGGAACTTATGTCATCAAGGATGGAGATCTTAAGTCCGCATTAGGCGGGATAACTGCTGGTAAGGGTGTTACGTTTTTCTTCACCGGTGAAGGCAGCAAGTTTAACTTTGCACCAACAACGACCATTGCATTTTCTGCGCCAGAAACAGGCGCTTATGCCGGGATATTATTTTACCAAGACCCCAAAATGGTGAACACGGTGACGTATGAAATTTCCAGCTCTAAGGCGGGCCTCTTGCTTGGCACAATTTATCTGCCAAACGGAATTTTCAAAGTTCATGCTTTCAACAAGGTCGGCGACGAGTCTGCCTACACTGTGATCGTTGCACGCAAATTGGACATTGGCGCGACAGCGGAATTGGTTATCAATGCCGATTATGCTGCGACCAAAGTGCCGCTGCCAGCCGGCCTTGGACCATCCAAAAATCTCAGGCTTATTAAATAATTTAACATTTCTTTGATTCCCGTAATAATTGGCAAGTCTCGCAAGATTGCCGGTTGCGCTTCATTTCCTGCCCTGACAATATCGCTGTGGAGGCGTCGCTATGGCGCGATAAAACAACGATAAAATTTGGTCTAAGGGAGAGAGACATGGCGACGACAATCAAGGGGCCGGGGATATTTTTGGCGCAGTTCGCAGGCGATGCCGCGCCGTTTAATTCGCTGCCTTCAATCACACAATGGGCCGCTGATTTAGGCTATAAGGGTGTGCAAATTCCGACATGGGACGCTCGCTTGTTTGACCTGCAAAAGGCTGCAACATCAAAGACTTACTGTGATGAAGTGCAGGGTATTTGTAAGGATGCTGGTGTTCAGATTACTGAACTTTCCACGCATTTGCAAGGCCAGCTGATTGCCGTTAACCCGGCCTATGACCAAGCGTTTGATGCGTTCGCGCCTGCTGCCGTTCATGGCAATCCAAAGGCACGCCAAGCGTGGGCAACGGAACAGCTGATGCTGGCTGCCAAGGCTTCGCGCAATCTCGGGCTTGACTGTATGGTGTCCTTCACCGGCGCGTTGGCGTGGCCCTATGTGTATCCATGGCCGCAGCGCCCTGATGGGTTGATAGAGGAAGCGTTCAAGGAACTTGCCAAGCGTTGGAAGCCGATTTTGGATGCGTTCGATGACGTGGGTGTTGACGTCGCTTATGAAATTCACCCCGGCGAAGATGTATTTGACGGCGCGACATTTGAAATGTTTTTGGATGCGCTCAAGGGCCATAAGCGTTGCAATATCAACTATGACCCGTCGCATTTCTTGTTGATGCAATTGGATTATTTGGCTTTTATCGACATCTATCATGAGCGCATCAAGGCGTTTCATGCCAAGGATGCGGAGTTTAATCCGGATGGTCGGCAGGGTGTTTACTCCGGCTATCAATCATGGACAAACAGGGCTGGGCGTTTCCGTTCGCTCGGTGACGGGCAGGTAGATTTCTCAGGTATTTTCTCCAAATTGACCCAATATGGCTATGATTCATGGGCGGTTTTGGAGTGGGAATGCTGCTTGAAACATCCGGAAGACGGGGCAGCGGAAGGTGCGCCTTTCATCGAAAATCATATCATCCGTGTGACTGAAAAGGCGTTCGATGATTTCGCCGGGGCGGAACGGGATGAGGCGCAAATTAGAAAAATGTTGGGGCTATAATTATGGCTATTGAAGCGAGCAAAATCACATCGAGTAACAAAATCCGACTCGGCATGGTTGGCGGCGGGCAGGGTGCATTTATCGGCGCGGTGCACCGGATTGCGGCGCGGATTGACGGCGAGTATGAGCTGGTGGCGGGCGCTCTTTCGTCCAATCCCGAGCGATCGCTGGCGTCGGCTTTGGAGCTCGGCATTGATCCATCGCGCTCTTATGCGACGTTTGCCGAGATGGCGAAGGCTGAGGCTAAGCGGCCGGACGGCATTGAGGTGGTGGCGATTGTGACGCCGAACCATCTGCATTTTGCTCCCGCAAAGGCGTTCTTGGAAGCTGGAATCCACGTTATTTGCGATAAGCCGGTTACTTCGACTTTGTCTGATGCCAAGAAGCTGGCGGCGATTGCTAAGGCTTCGGGCAAGCTGTTTGTTTTGACGCATAATTATACTGGTTATCCGATGATCCGGCAGGCGCGGGAGATGGTTGCCAAGGGAATGCTGGGCAAAATCCGGTTGGTTCATGCCGAATATCCGCAGGACTGGTTAACCGAAGCCATTGAAAATACAGGGCAAAAGCAGGCCGCATGGCGCACGGACCCTAAGCAATCCGGTGCCGGCGGGGCGACGGGCGATATCGGGACTCATGCCTATAATCTTGGCTGTTTTGTTTCCGGCCTTGAGCTGGATAGCTTAGCTGCTGATTTGGACGCGTTTGTGCCGGGCCGCCAATTGGATGACAACGCCCATATTATGCTGCGCTACAAGGGTGGGGCCAAGGGTATGATTTGGTGCAGCCAAGTGGCGCCGGGGCATGAAAACGGCCTGAAACTGCGGGTTTATGGCACCGAGGGCGGCATTGAGTGGGTGCAGGCGGACCCGAACTATTTGTGGTACACGCCATTTGGCGAGCCAAAACAACTACTTACACGCGGCGGCGCTGGTTCAATGCCGTCCGCAAACCGCGTGACGCGTGTTCCAGGCGGGCATCCGGAAGGCTATTTGGAAGGCTTTGCCAATATCTATACTGAGGCGGCCAAGGCCATTCGGGCGGTGCGCAAGAAGAATGGTAAAATACCAAAAGACGTTATTTTTCCGACAGTTGACGATGGCGTGGCGGGTGTTGCCTTCGTGGAAGCGTGTGTAAAATCATCCAAGAAAAACGGTGCTTGGGTAAAGCCATAAAATTCGCTTCGGCGGGTAACTAGCGCAGCTTTTCTGTGCTCCGGTGCTCACGTACTTAATGTACGCTGCGCTCCGGTGCTCGAAAATCCACGCTATTTCCATCAGCGCAACGAATTTTTGTTGGTGCTGCAATGGGGCGGTTTTTGGTGGTCGGAATGCGGTCAGGAAGCGGTCGCGGATCGCCCGAAGATGATACGGATTGCGTGCGGAATGGACACAGAAACGATGCGGGATGCGTGCGCGGGCTGATCGGACGCTTTAGGTCGCGCCAGCGCCCATGCTCGCTTCCGAAATGGCGACTATTCGTTGAAGTTTAAGCGCTCAAATCCGCTGCGGGAATGGCGAACACTTCGCCCTCGCTTTGCTCGGTGTCCAAAAACATAAATGGCAAATGGGGAAACTCGGCTTCTAGAATTTCGCGACCGGTTCCGAACTCGCAGATGAGGATGCCAGTCTCGGTGAGATGGTTTGACGCTTGCCTCAAAATCTGGCGCACGAGGTCGAAACCATCGTCGCCGGATATGTGCGCCATGCGTGGCTCGGCTTGATGCTCGGGCTCGAAACCGTCCACTTCCGCTTCCGCCACGTAGGGCGGATTGGCGATGATGAGATCATAGCTGCGGCCTTTAAGGGGGGCGAACAGATTGCCTTGGAACAGCGAAATTTGATCGCCCAGATTATGGGTCGCGATGTTGACGGCTGCGACATCCAGCGCGTCTTGCGACAGGTCGGTGGCATCGACGGTGGCGTTTTCAAAACGCATGGCGGCGAGGATGGCGAGGCAGCCGGAGCCGGTGCAGAGGTCTAAGATTGTTTCGATATTTTCAGGTTCCGGCAACAAGGAGCCTTCGCCGCCTGCGAAATTTTCCATTCCCATCAACTCGCCAAGATAAGAGCGCGGGATGATAACGCGCTCATCTACGTAGAACGGCACGCCGTGCATATAGGCCTTGTTCAAAAGGTAGGGCAGGGGTTTGCGGGTGGTGACGCGGGCGTCGATTAGTGCGACGAGATGCTGGCGCTCGGATAGCAGCAATGTGGCATCGAGATATGGCTCAAGCTGGTCGATGGGAAGGTGCAGACCTTCGAGCACCAAATAGGTGGCTTCGTCGTAGGCGTTGGTCGTGCCGTGGCCGTAAACTAGTTTGGCAACAGTGAAGCGCGAGACGGCATAGCGCAGAAAATCGCGCACTGTCTTGAGGGTGGTTTCTGGCGTATCGGACATTATGTAACCTATGGTGAAATCAGGCATTCGTCTAACGGCTTGCTGCGTCGGGGGCAATGGCACGTTTAAGATTTGGGCAGGTCTGAAATTTGGGTGTGCTGAAGGATTGGAGTTTTCTATGGCGGACTTATTCGGGCTTCAGGAAATACTGCCCGCGCGACGTTTGGCGGGTAAAGTAGAACGAGTGCTGTTGGCGGCGGGCTCGCACTTTGTGACTGCGCCCGTGCAATCACTGGCACTGACATTTGCCGGCATTGTTGGTGACCATCATGCGGGGCTGACGCGCAAAGCGGGCGGGCGCGAGCCGTGGTATCCGCGTGGCACGGAGATGCGAAACGAACGGCAGGTCTCGCTGGTAAGCGCTGCCGATTTGCAAGCCATTGCGGCGTCTATGGGCTTGGCCGAGGTGAAGCCGGAATGGCTGGGCGCGAATATTGTGGTTTCGGGCCTACCGGATTTTTCGCTGATACCACCGCGCACATTGCTATTTTTCGAAGGCGGGGTGACGCTGAAAGTGGACGGGCAGAATGCGCCATGCCGCTCTGCGGGCAAAGCGTTGGCGGCGGGTGCGAGGCTTGATAACGCGGATGAAATTGCCATGAAATTTGTGAAAGCCGCCAAACGGCTGCGCGGGCTGGTGGCGTGGGTGGAAAAGCCGGGGATGATTGCGGCAGGCGCACAATTTGAGGCGCGGTTGCCGGAGCAATGGCTTTATCGCGCTTGACCATTCTTACGTGGTAACGTGCGCAGTCTTGGGCGAGAAGAAATTGCGAAGGAGTGGCTCTTTGGCACACTTGATACTGACGACTTATGACTGTGTTCCTGACATGCCTCGCGGTTATGTCCGCGATCTTCGTGTGCGTTGGGCCCTTGAGGAGGCCGGGTTGCCTTACCGTGTTGAAAGTACGCCTTTTCGCGACAGACAAGTTGAGCATTTAGCGCGTCAACCCTTTGGACAGGTGCCGTGGTTGACCGATGGAGATATGACGATCTTCGAAAGCGGGGCAATTTTGCTGCATCTGGGCGGGCTTAGTGAAAAGCTGATGCCTGCCGACGCACAGGGGCGCAACGAGGTGACTGAATGGCTGTTTGCGGCGCTGGC
>JANPBE010000501.1:0-1412 GCA_031430295.1 Phyllobacterium sp. | reverse complement strand
CGCGGCACGGGCGGTTGCCAAAGCAGGAAAAGCCAAGATCACAGTCATCAAAGGCGAGGCGCTAATCTCCAGTTTTCCGATGATCCACGCTGTCGGCCGCGCTGCAAAGGAAGAGCCGCGTTTGATCGATTTCTCGTGGGGCAAGGCGTTGGCGCCGCGCATCACGCTGGTTGGCAAGGGCGTTGCCTTCGACACCGGCGGACTGGATATCAAACCATCAAGCTCAATGCTCCTCATGAAAAAGGACATGGGCGGCGCGGCCAACGTCTTGGCGCTGGCCTCGATGATTATGGGGGCCGGACTAAATATACGCCTGCGCGTCCTCATCCCGGCGGTCGAAAATTCGATTGCGGGTGATGCCTTCCGCCCGGGTGACGTGCTCACAAGTCGTCGCGGGCTAACAGTGGAAATTGGCAATACCGATGCCGAAGGGCGGTTGATTTTAGCCGATGCACTGACGCTCGCCGAGGAGGATGATCCCGACTTGCTGATTGATATGGCGACACTCACAGGCGCAGCGCGCGTGGCGCTCGGACCGGACTTGCCGCCATTTTATACCGATGACGATGGCTTTGCAGCCGAGTTGACAAACGCCTCCGCAAAAGTCGCGGACCCGCTTTGGCGTATGCCTCTATGGGCACCTTATGACAAAAAACTCTCGTCCAAAATTGCCGATATGAACAATGTCACCACCGATGGTTTTGCTGGTTCCATCACCGCCGCGCTGTTTCTCAAGCGCTTTGTGCCCAAGGTCCGCTCATGGGCGCATTTTGATATTTTCGGCTGGAACCCTGTCGAAAAATCCCACGCCCCCGTCGGCGGCGAAGCACAAGGCATTCGGGCAATATTTGAAGTGCTAAGCCAGCGCTACAAATAATTCCTTGCTTTCGCCGCATTGCGCTTAAATGATACGGAACCGAAACGATTAGCGGTTAGCTTGGATTTATGAATATCGAACTTAACGCTTTGCAGGCGCTGACATTGCTGCGTGACATCGCACTTTCCGAAGTGCGCGATGATGCGCCGGACTTAACGTTTCGCCAGCTTTCCATTTTACTGACGATCTATCTCGAAGCCCCGCCACACACAATTCGTGCACTTGCCGCGCGACTGGAAGTGACCAAGCCAGTCATCACCCGCGCGCTGGATACGATGGGCGTCTTGGGCCTGGTCGAGCGTCATCGCGATACAAAAGACATGCGCAATGTTTTGATTAAGCGTACTGTGAAAGGCGCGCTATACGTTGAGCGTATCGGTGACTTGGTAATATCTACGGCAAGGACAGTGACGAAATGAGCGGGCTGGACAAGAGATTAAACGCCTTCCGCCCGGACCTTGCCGACATGCGCCTTGCCGAGCTGGTAAGCGCGACGAAGTTTGTATCAGGTCGCCTGATGCAAATTTGCGATCCT
>JANPBE010000500.1:0-6275 GCA_031430295.1 Phyllobacterium sp. | reverse complement strand
GCCCGCTAAATTGGCAATGTCCCAACCGTTGATGATGTCGTCATCAAAAGTGCCGAACAGAGTGTCAGTGATATTGCTTCCGAAAATGGTTGTCATAGTGCCTCCAATTGAAACCGAATCTCAGCCACCCGCCCGGTGCTGAATGGCCAAGTCATTCATGTCCATTTTGGGACACAATTGCGCAGGTATTACTCTTCAGCTTTATTTTGCCGAACTGAAAGCACGATTATTAGTTGAATTAAACGAGGGTTATCAAAGGGTTAAATAAGAATTTTGAAATTTAGTAACTCGCAATGGTGTATAATTTTAAAAATAACTTTTGATTAAATCGCGTTAAAAATGAAAAAACTCCCCAGAAGGGAGCTAATTCTTTGCTGTGTGCAGGCGGAAGCAATAGCTTAACAAGCCAAATCCTAGGTTATGATAAAATCATCGTAGAATATTGCTACATGATTTGTCAGCGTTGCAAACTGAGTAGCAGCATTGCCACCTAAACCGTCTGCATCATAGAATAGCGCACCAGTGGTCTCGTTATACAAGATCACATCATTGGCATCTTGCGCGCCGCCAGTGGTCAGATCCTTGAACAGGTCTGCAGCGATTGCGCCGATTGTATTAAATAATGTGAATATGGAGTTTTCCAACTGAATGGTATCGGCGGCAACGTTGAAGTCGAGGATTTTATCGACATTTGTCACGGCAGAAAGCGCGGTATCGAAGCGGAATATGTCGTTGCCCAGGCCACCGGATAGCATGTCTTTACCGCCCATCCCGTTGAGCGTGTTGTTGCCTGCGTTGCCAAGAAGATAGTCTGCCTGACTTGAAAGGCCTGTAGCGTTAATATTGCCAGTGCCGCTAAGAGCCAGACGCTCCACATTGAGCGCATTTGTAAAGGATATGGATGAAGAGATAACATCCACGGTGCCTGCCGTTGCGCCTGCAGCCTCTGTGACGACATCCAGCACATTATCGACGTAATAAGTGTCATTGCCATCGCCACCTATCATAAAGTCGTGGTTTGTGCCGCCGTTTAGCTTATCATTGCCACCAAGTCCGGTGAGTGTGTTAATACCGGCATTGCCTATCAAGTAATCCGCTTGAGTGGCCAAGCCGGTCGCATCGATATTGGCTGTACCAGTCAACGCCAGTCGCTCAATATTGGCTACTGTAGTGAATGAAATGGACGAAGAGATAATGTCCACGGTCCCGGCATTGACATCTTCGATAACCACATCGGAGGCATTTTCGACATAATATGTATCGTTGCCACCATGGCCAAGCATGGTATCTGCACCAAGGCCTCCCTTGATGATGTTAACGCCATTATTGCCATCAATATGATTATTGAACCCATTACCGGTGAGATTGATCGCACCAACACCGGCCTGCGAGGTTGTGGCAAAGTTTTCGATTTCTTGCAAATTTGCCAGTGTAAACGTCACGCTCGTCAGCACGGTATCATTGCCGCCAGCAACCACCTCAAACACCTTGTCGGCAACGTTATCAACAATGTACGTGTCATTGCCACCATGGCCGTACATTGAGTCAATGCCTGCGCCACCATTGAGAGTGTTGATGCCATTATTTCCATCAATGCGGTTGCCGTAGCTATTACCAGTAAGGTTAATTGCGTTGACGCCAGATTGTAATGTTGTCGCAAGATTTTCAATTTCTTGAGCTGCTGTTAGCACGTAGGTTACACTGGTTAAAACCGTGTCCGTTCCACCCACTGCTGCTTCATGGACAACATCGGCTGCACCATCAACATAATAAGTGTCGTTACCGGTACCGCCAGTTAAATTATTTGTCGCGTTGTTGCCAATTAAAGTATCATTTCCAGAGCCACCAATTGCATTTTCGATGACGGTTCCGCGAGCTATTCCAATATTGCCAATTAGGCCGCCGATATCGGAATATGTTTCGGAATGCAGGTCAATTCGTTGATTTTGGCTGAACCCCGAGTAATCCAGCGTGTCCACACCACCGCTGTCGAATACTGTATAGCTGGCCCCAGCAAACAGCATCGCATTGTAGATCACATTACCCGTAGTGTTGTTAAATCCATAAGTCGTAGCACCAAGGTGAGTTACGGTTGATTGACCATAGAGGTTAGCGACAGCAATCAAATCCGCCATCATCGGCGTCATGATATATGCGAATGAGTTAGAGAGGTAAGTATTTTCTTGTTGACTGAAGTAAGACATGACTGTGGCCTGCCACGAGTCATTCAAATAGCTATTTTCGACACCATACGTTGCTGCACCATTATAATTGCCACCATGGCCGAGGCCGAGCGCATGACCAATTTCATGTATATAAGTCTGGTATGAATAGCTGTATAAATTGGTACCGTCACCCTGGATCCAGTCAGTGGAAATATTGATTGTTGCCGAAGTGGTAAAACCGCCGACAACTGTATCAGTCTCATAAGCGCTGTTTGGATCTGTATCATCGAAGAAAATCTTTGCCGCAGTCGCCGCACCGGCAACTTCCGTAAAATTGATGCCGGTCGCATCATGCCAAACGGCCAGGGCGGCGCGCGCAAAAAATGCGCCTTCGACTGTTAAGTTGTTGAGATTGACTGTAAGTGTGCCACCCGGCGCTACATTGAAGTGATGCTGTGATTCGCCATTATAGGCCCAAAAGCCGTTTGTCAGTTGGTCAACAATTTGGTCGGTGGTGAACACAGGCGGCGTCACAATTTCCGCCACCGCTAATTTATAAGAGCCTATGGCGCTCCCATAGCCACTAACATCAAGATAATATGCACCGCTTGTCTTCGCCGTAAAACCAAACTTCGAATAACTGTCGCTACCATATTCATCATTACTGGTAATAATGGTGCTGTTCGGATCGTAAAGTGAGAGGACTGTATCGCCAATCGCGGTGCCAGAACCGGCACTTGTAGTGAATTGGTAGGTATGACCTGCAACTAAATTGACCTTGACCCAGTCGTTATCACCGATGGTTTCGATGGAACTCGATACTGAACCGCCAATAGCAATTGTTGATGTAGTGAGTGCATTATCGAGTATGTCGGCCATTATTGCTTCCCAATTTGGTTTAGATTGCATCTTGTTTTCGCCAGGTAGCGCCGACAAAAACACTCTTAAGTTTAATCTCATATCCGTTATAAAAGTTAAAATAGTTAAATAGAAGCCTATGATTTGATCATTTAACTACAGATTGGCAAATTTAGAATTAAGACAGCATTTAGTTAGCCACAATTGGCCTGACCTATCGTGTCAGCAGGCTGCCATTTCCTTTCGCCGCCAAATAATAGCCGGTTTCCGTCCATATCGACTCTTCTTCGACATAAAAGCCCAATCAAGATAGAATCCTGCTGGGCAAAAGCCCTCTCGGTGAACAAATGCTTGACAGTATCAAACTTGAGGGTCTCAATTCGGACAGGAGAGATGGCATGGGTAGGGGTGATAATGTGTAAGAGTGAGTTAGGTGCTGAAAAGCCGGATGACGCTCTAGACGTTGGCTGGCTTTATGATATTGCGGGCAAGACTCGGCAAGTAGTTGCGACAAAACTCTTTGTTCGCGTCACTCGTGTTACCGGATGGTCACTATCGTGAGCGCCATTGAGTGCATCATTTTTGATTGTGATGGTGTCTTGATAGACAGCGAAGTGATAAGCGCGCGGGTGATGATTGAGGAACTTGCTCGTGAAAATATCGAGATTGATTTTGCATATTTTCAGCAGAACTTTCTCGGTCGTGGCTTTGCTAAGGTTTCCGCAGATATCCGGGCGAATTCGGGACGTGTAATTTCTGACGACTTTGAATCGCGTTACCGCAGCAAACTGTTGAACGCGTTCGCACAAGAGCTGAAACAAATGCCGGGAATTGTGAATGTGCTGGATGCGCTATCACTCCCGTACTGCGTCGCTACAAGTAGCAGTCCAACCAGAGTGCAGAACTCCCTCAATATCACCGACCTGTCACGCTATTTTGGCAAGAATGTTTTCACGGCTTCACAAGTCAAATATGGGAAGCCAGCACCCGACCTGTTTTTGTTCGCTGCCGCACAAATGCGAACCGCCCATGCAAATTGCCTTGTCATTGAAGATAGCCAAATCGGACTTGAGGCGGCGCTACAGGCTCATATGCCAGTATGGCAGTTTACCGGTGGAAGTCATTTGAGAGGTTATGTGCCATGTAAAGACAAAAGAGCACTAGCAATTCCAACTTTTGACAATTGGGCGATATTCCCTGATATGCTCGCACAGGCAACAAGTAAGCAGAGCAATGTCCGGAAAAATTGAAATAGAAACCACGCGATTAGATGACGCCGCCCGGGCGGGTTGGCTCTATTACGTTGCTGGAAATACACAGGAAGAAGTTGCCAGAAAGCTGAACGTTTCGCGCCAGTCCGCCCAGCGTTTAGTAGCACTCGCGGTTAGCGAAAAGCTCGTGAAGGTGCGCCTTGACCATCCAATAGCCAATTGCATGGAACTCGCTAACGCGATGATTGAGCGCTACGGCCTTTTGTCATGTGAGGTCATCCCCAGTGAGCCTAACGCCGGAAACTCTACTGTCGGATTGGCAGAAGCAGGGGCCAGTGCGATGGAGCGGCATCTCAAGTCAATCGAACCCATAATTGTCGCCGTCGGCACTGGCCGTGTTCTGCGCGCCTCAGTCGAACAATTGGCGCAACTGCAAGCGCCGCAACATCGCATTGTATCGCTATTGGGCAATATTACGTCTGATGGCTCAGCCACGCCGTATGATGTGGCAATTCGCATGGCGGAACGCATCAACGGGCGTTACTATCCAATGCCGCTGCCAGTATATGCCCGTTCCGCCGAAGAGCGGAAGTTCCTGCACAATCAAGATCATGTGCGCAGTATTCTTGAACTGTGCAAACAGGCTGACGTGACCTTCGTTGGTATTGGCGGCGTCGGCGAAAAAGCGCCAATTCTTTTGGACGGCTTTCTAAGTCAGGCAGAGATAAATACGCTTCAAAACGCCGGGGCTGTAGGGGAAATTATTTCTTGGGCCTATGATAAGCATGGCCAAATGATCAAAGGTCTAAACAACGAGCGTGTGAACAACGCCCCCATCGTTCCAACAGACCAAAAGCCTGTTTATGGCATTGCAGCGGGTGATGCCAAGCTATCCGCAATCGCTGGTGCACTTGCGGGAAATCTCGTTAACTCATTGATTACAAATGAATATACGGCGAAAAATCTCCTAAAAAACTAATAGAAATATCCTTGTAGGCAATAGTTTCATTTGGTGCGGTGCAGCATCGAATTATCATTGACTCTTTTTTAAGATAGTGGGTAATTGCTCACAACCGAGGCAAATGCTCACTTCGGTCAATTTGGGAGGATTTTCTATGAAGTTGAAAACAGCACTTATTGGTGCTGCTTCGGTGTTGGCTTTTGTCAGCTTCGCACAAGCAGAAACCAAGCTAACAATTGCGACCGTGAACAATGGCGACATGATCCGTATGCAGGGTCTGACTGATGATTTCACCGCCGCTAATCCAGATATCAAGCTGGAATGGGTTACTCTCGAAGAAAACGTTCTTCGCGAAAAGGTAACAACAGATATCGCTGCCAAGGGCGGCCAATTTGACGTGTTGACAATCGGCACATACGAAGTGCCAATCTGGGGCAAAAAAGGCTGGTTGTTGCCTTTGACCGCTGTTGATGATCCAGCAGATTTGTTGCCAGCTATCGCTGGTGGTTTGACTGTTGATGGCAAGCTGATGGCTGCGCCTTTTTACGGTGAATCCTCAATGGTTATGTACCGCACAGACTTGATGGAAAAAGCTGGCATGAAGATGCCTGACGCTCCAACATGGGCTGACATCCGCATGGCTGCCGACAAGATGACAGACAAAGCAGCTGGAATCTCCGGTGTTTGTCTTCGTGGCAAGGCTGGCTGGGGCGAAAACGGTGCCTTTATTACCGCGATGTCCAATTCTTTTGGCGCTCGTTGGTTTGATGAAAACTGGAAGCCACAGTTCGATCAGCCAGAATGGAAAGCCACTTTGGATTTCTATCTTGATTTGATGAAGGCTGATGGTCCTGCAGGCTCGTCTTCAAACGGCTTTAACGAAAACCTTGCTCTGTTCAATGCCGGCAAGTGCGGTATGTGGATTGATGCGACTGTTGCGGCATCTTTCGTAACTGGCAAGGATTCAACTGTTGCTGACAAAGTGGGCTTCGCGCTCGCTCCAGACAACGGCCTTGGCAAGCGCGGCAACTGGTTGTGGGCATGGTCGCTCGCTATTCCAGCAGGCACCCAGAAAGAAGA
>JANPBE010000499.1:0-5609 GCA_031430295.1 Phyllobacterium sp. | reverse complement strand
GGCATATGTTGATTTCCGAGCTGGGCCTTCCCGTGCTTGGCAAGGAAGAGGATGCGGTGGATTCGCTGTCGTCAATCATGCTGCTTGAAGGCCATGATGACACGCTGGACAAAGCGTTGACAGACTCTGCCGATGGTTGGTTTCTCTCCGATGCAGTGGCGCAGGAAGCGGGCGATGACTATGCGTTTTGGGACGAGCACAGCCTTGACCAACAGCGCGCCTATTCAATGGTTTGCATGATGGTGGGGCAAGACCCTGTGCGCTTTAAGGATTTTGCTGACTATGTCGAGCTACCCGAAAGTCGCCGTGATGGCTGCGCGGGCGATTATGAAAGTGCAAAAAATAGCTGGAACACATTGCTGGCGCCTAGCGTGATTACGGATAACAGCAAGAGTGAATTTACCGTTGTTTATGATGATGTGCCATCCGGCCCGCTGGCACCCTATGCGGCAATCATCAAGGAATCAGATTTGCTAAGCGTCTTGGTAGCGGCGCTCTCCACCACCTATAAGCTGGAGCCCGGCATCGTGTTCCATGCCAAGGTCTGCGGTGAGCCCAATGCCTATTGGAGTTCAAGTGAGCGCGAGCTGACCTTTTGCTATGAGTTAGCGCAGTTCCACGCTGGCCTGCTCGCCAAACATTTTGCCAATGCGGCGGCCGCGCAGTAAGACGTATCATCACGCATTTGTTTATGTCGCCGCCTTGCCGTGCAGGCGTAAAAAAGCCATGTTGCCCAGAGCATGAAATATCAAGTGATTTGCGCCAAGACTATGCGTGCGAAGAAGCATGAAAAATGACTGTGGCAATCAGGGCTATATGAATGAATAAAACGTTTTCAACACTTTCTCTCATGGTTGCGCTGTTTGGTGCTTCTACCGCACATTCAATGGCCACGGCAGAGGTGCCGGTTGCCTCCCGCACGCTGACGGGGGCACTGCTCTCCGCGCAAGTTGCAGAGAGCGATAATGATTTCGCCGCGATGATCGCCTATTATAAGCAAGCGCTCGGTTTTGAATCAGGCAACACCAAGTTCGAGCAGGATCTTATGCTGGGACTTATCACAAACGGTCAGTTTACGGAGGCGCTTCCCTACGCTGAAAAGCTGAAAGCTGTGCCTGAAATTGAGCGGGTTTCGCGCGTGGCGCTGGCGATTGATGCTGTTGATAAGAAAAAATGGGATGAAGCCGAAACGCTGCTGAAATTAGCGCAGCAAAGCGATCTGGACCGTCTCGTCACCAATCTCATGACGGGCTGGGTGAAGCTGGGCGCGGGCAATGGCAAAGAAGCGGCGGAATATATCTCTAAAATACAAGGCCCGCAGTGGGTGGACCTGTTTAAGCTCATTCACAAGGCAATGATACTGGATGCCGCTGGCGATAAAACAGGTGCTGCGGCCGCTTATGAAGAAGCGGTGAACAGCCCGGATGGTGGCGCAGCGCCCGATAGCTGGCTGCGTGCCGTCGAATCTTATGCGCGCTTCCAAGCCCGCGAAGGCAAGAAAGATGCGGCGCTGAAAATCATAGACCAAGGCCTCGAAGTGGCACCCGAGCGCCCGCCGCTTTTGGCTCTGCGCAAAATTGTTGAGGCAGGCAGCACAGTTGAGCCGCTCGTCGCCGATGCTAAGGCTGGCCTTGCCGAAGTGCTGTTTGACATTGGTGCCGCCGTGCGCCGCGACGGCTCGGAGTCGTTCTCAACGCTCTATTTGCAGCTTTCATTGGCAGCCAAACCGGACAATGACGTAACACTTATCCAACTGGCAGGCATTGCCGAAGGTTTGAACCAACAAGATCTGGCAATTGCCAACTATCGCGCCGTTCCCGAAACCTCGCCCTTCAAACGGGCTGCCAATTTGCAGATGAGCCTCAATTTGGCGGATCTCGACAAAACCGATGAGGCAATCAAAGAGCTAAACGTGCTGATGGCGCAGGAGCCATCAGACCCGCGCACCTACACGGCGCTGGGTGGTGTTTATGCCGCCAAGAAGGATTTCAAATCGGCAGCTGAGATTTACGACAAGGCCATTGTTGCCATCGGCACGCCGGACCGCAAAGACTGGAACCTCTATTATCAACGCGGCATTGCGCACGAGCGCACCAAGACGTGGCCCATCGCCGAAGAGAGCTTCAAACAGGCGCTAAAACTCTATCCCGATCAGCCGCAGGTGCTCAATTATCTTGGCTATTCCTACGTTGATATGAATCAGAATTTGGACGAAGCGCTGGGCATGATCCGCAAGGCTGTCGAGTTGCGCCCTGACGATGGCTACATTGTCGACTCGCTCGGCTGGGCCTATTACCGCCTCGGCAAGTTTGATGACGCGGTCACCGAGCTACAAAAAGCCATCAGCCTGCGCCCCGAAGACGCGACCATTAACGACCATCTGGGCGATGCCTACTGGCGTGCGGGCCGCAAGCTGGAGGCAAACTTCCAGTGGCAGCACGCGCTGGATGCCAAATCCGATGACGTGGATAATGTGAAGATAAAAGCCAAAATGGCCAATGCTGCGCCGCTGGTGGCCGAGGCAAATACAGACAAGAAGGGGTGATTGACACCCGCACGCCACGTGCTATTTTAGCTAACTTAGCTAGAAAGTCTTTCACATGAACTCTGTCACAATCCACAAAGCCAAAACTGAGCTTTCCAAGCTGATTGCGCTTGTTGAGGCTGGCGAAGAGGTATTGATTTTGCGCCGTGATAAGCCCGTGGCGCGATTGACTGCACCAGAAAAGGCGGCGCCACCAAAGCGCCAGCCCGGCGGATTTCCTGAGCTGAAAAATATTCCTGACGATCTAATATTTGGTCCACTTTCGGATGAAGAATTGGATTTGTGGGAAGCGCGTAAGTGAGGCTTCTGCTGGATTCTCATGCACTGCTGTGGTGGCTTTCAGATGATGAGCGGCTCTCTAAAACAGCGCGGGATGCCATCCAATCCGGCGAAATCTATGTCAGTGCGATTACGGCGTATGAGCTTGGGATTAAATTCAAGCGCGGGCAACTAAGCGGAGCAACCAGACTATTTTCTGATTTTGAAAAGCATTGCGCGGATGAGCAATTTCAACTGCTGTCCATCAGCGCAGCACACGCCTTGGCGGCTGCGGCGTTTGGTGATGAACATCGCGATCCGTTTGACCGGCTGATTGCTGCGCAAAGCCTTGTCGAAAATCTTACCATTGTTTCAATCGACAAGGCGCTGTTAACATTCGGATGCAAGCTTGTCTGGTAGGGGATTAGCTTGACCCTTCAAGCCCAACTCAATAGAGACACGTCAGACAATTTTGCCCAACGCGGGAACGCCATTTTGACTGACATTGCGCCACACATGCACCCTAGCCGCTCGTTTCAGGGGCTTATTCTCACGCTTCACCGCTATTGGGCGGACCATGGCTGTGTGGTGTTGCAGCCATACGATATGGAAGTGGGCGCGGGCACATTTCACCCCGCAACGACGCTGCGCGCGCTGGGGCCAAAGCCGTGGAAGGCCGCCTATGTGCAGCCATCGCGCCGCCCCAAAGATGGACGCTATGGGACAAACCCCAACCGTTTGCAACATTATTACCAATATCAGGTGATCCTGAAACCCAATCCGTCTAATTTGCAGGAGCTGTATCTCGGCTCGCTGGCGGCCATCGGCGTAGACCCGCTGCTGCATGATATTCGCTTTGTGGAAGATGACTGGGAAAGCCCGACGCTAGGTGCGTGGGGCCTCGGCTGGGAGTGCTGGTGCGACGGCATGGAGGTTTCGCAATTCACTTATTTTCAGCAAGTCTGCGGCATTGAATGTGCGCCTGTGGCGGGCGAACTGACCTATGGGTTGGAGCGTTTGGCCATGTATGTGCAGGGCGTGGACAATGTTTACGACCTCAATTTCAACGGCCTTGAGGGCGATGAAAAGGTAACATACGGTGATGTGTTCTTGCAGGCCGAGCAGGAATATTCACGGCATAATTTTGAACATGCAGATACCGAGATGCTAATGCGGCATTTTGTGGATGCGGAACGGGAATGCGTAGCGCTTCTTCAAGCGGGTGCTGCGTCGTATAACGATTCGGACTCTGTTGAGAATCCTAGCTTGGCAACACTAATCGATACCGGCAGCGAAGCCTCCTATAAAAATCGACCTGCTCACCAATTGGTGCTGCCCGCCTATGACCAGTGCATCAAGGCTTCGCACGCCTTCAACCTTCTGGATGCGCGTGGCGTGATTTCGGTGACCGAGCGCCAGAGCTATATTTTCCGTGTGCGCAATTTGGCCAAGGCGTGCGGCGAGGCGTTTTTGCAAACTGAGGCTGGTGGCTGGACCAATAAAGCGGAGGCCGCGTGATGCCTGATCTTTTGATTGAACTTCGTTCCGAAGAAATTCCTGCCCGTATGCAGCGCAAGGCTGCTGGCGATTTGAAAAAGCTGCTGACGGATGCGCTTGTCGAGGCGGGGCTTACTTACGAGGCCGCGCGCGAATATTGGACGCCGCGCCGTTTGGCATTGGATATTCGCGGGCTATCGGCCCGCTCCAGCGATGTGCATGAAGAGCGCAAAGGCCCGAGCACCAGCGCACCGGAAGGCGCTATCCAAGGCTTTTTGCGCGGGGCAGGCTTGAGCGATATTAGCCAAGCGCATGTGCATACGGACCCTAAGAAGGGTGCGTTTTATGTGGCCCATATTGTTAAGCCGGGCCGTGTCGCCGCTGAGGTTATTGCGGAAGCAATGCCGAAGATTATCCGCGAATTTCCCTGGCCAAAATCCATGCGCTGGGGCGCTGAGTCTGGCCCTAAAGGCAAGGTTTATAAGGGCGTTGTGGGCGAAGGTGCGGCAACTTTGCGCTGGGTTCGTCCATTGAAGACGATCATCTGCCTGCTTGGCAGTGAGGGCATGGAGCCGGAGATTGTGCCGTTTGAAGTGGGCGGCATTGCCTCTAGCAACATCACCTACGGCCACCGCTTCCATGCGCCTGCGGCCATTACCGTCAAGCGGTTTGATGACTATGTGACCTCGCTAGAAAAGGCGAAAGTCGTGCTGGATGCCGAGCGGCGCAAGGAGATTATTCTTGCCGACGCCAAGAATCTCGCCTTCGCGTCCGGTCTCGAACTGGTGGAAGACGAGGCGCTTCTGGAGGAAGTTTCCGGCCTTGTGGAATGGCCTGTGGTGCTGATGGGCGCGTTTGAGGAAGACTATCTGGCGATACCCGGCGAGGTTATACGTCTGACGATTAAGACCAACCAAAAGTGCTTCGTAACGCGTGGCAAAGATGGCAATTTATCCAATAAATTCATTCTGATAGCCAATATTGAAGCCAGCGACGGCGGCAAGGAAATCATCCACGGCAACGGTAAAGTCGTGCGCGCGCGGCTGTCTGATGCGGTGCATTTCTGGAAAACAGATCAGGCCAATGTGCCGGATTTGGAGCAACTCACGGCGTCTGCTGCGAAGTTTGGTTTAAACCTGACAAAGCCGCTCGACCAGCGCATGGCGCGGCTGGATCATTTGAATGTGACGTTCCACGCCAAACTGGGTAGCCAAGGCGAGCGCGTACTGCGCATTGCGAAGCTGGCGCAAGAGTTGGCTGTGATAGCCTTCCCCCTTGCGGGGAAGGTGGACGCGCAGCGGCCGGATGG
>JANPBE010000498.1:0-3518 GCA_031430295.1 Phyllobacterium sp. | reverse complement strand
AAAGTTTGCCATCATCGCCTACGCGGGCGGCACTCAAAACGTCGGTGTTGGTCGAACCCGTTTCGGCCATGTGGCCGTGACGCCAACCGATGGGATTATGAAGTGGTTCAAATAATGTCACGCCTGTTTAGAAAAACGTCTTTGCGGCAGCCGCGGCCAGCGCTTCAACTGGCCCTGCCATAAGCACATAGAACAAAACGAACGCGCCGGAAATGCCCATAACGCCGGTAAGAATACCGGAGGCTGGAACAAAGCCAACCTTTGGCTCATCGAACCACATGATTTTGATGATGCGCAAATAGTAAAACGCGCCAACGACCGATGCCAAAACACCGATAATGGATAGCGTCAGCAAATTGCCCTGAATGGCAGCGAGGAACACGTACCACTTGCCCCAGAAGCCTGCGAGCGGCGGAATGCCGGCCAGCGAGAACATCAGGATTGTCAGCACGATGGCCATGAACGGATTGGTCTTGGAAATGCCGGTAAGGTCGGCAATGGTTTCAACCTGAGCGTCTTTGGTGCGCATCGCTAAGATGACGGCAAATGTGCCAAGTGTCATAGCCAAATAGATCGCCATATAAATGGCAACACCGCGCACGCCCGCTTCCGAACCAGCAGCAAGACCGACGAGCGCAAAGCCAACATGGCCGATGGATGAATAGGCCATTAGACGCTTGATGTTGGTTTGGCCGATGGCAGCGAACGCGCCGAGGACCATTGAGGCGATGGAGATGAATACGATTACCTGCTGCCAATCCACTGTCACAGGCTTGAAGCCGGACATGACCACGCGAACCAGCATCGCCATGGCGGCCATCTTTGGCGCGGCAGCAAAGAAGGCGGTTACGGGTGTTGGTGCGCCTTCATAAACGTCCGGTGTCCACATGTGAAATGGCACAGCGGAAATTTTGAATGAGAGGCCTGCGAGGATGAACACCAAGCCGAAGAGCAAACCAATTTGACGCTCGGATCCTGCCAGTGCTGTTGCGATTTGCGCGAACCCAATTTGACCGGTGAAACCATAGACCAGAGAAATCCCGTACAGCAACATGCCGGACGACAGCGCGCCAAGCACGAAATATTTCAAGCCAGCTTCCGAAGAGCGTGCATCATCGCGCTTGATGGCGGCTATCACATAGAGCGCCAGCGACTGCAATTCGAGGCCAATGTAGAGCGCGAGCAAATTGTTCGCCGACACCATGAGCATCATGCCAAGCGTTGCAAGCAAAATAAGCACGGGGAATTCGAACATGTCGAAGCCTTCCCGCTTGGCGAACTCCATCGACATCGCGAGCGTCACCAAGGCGCCGCCAACGGTGAGCAGCTTCATGAACACTGCAAATGGATCATTGATATAGCCGCCGCCAAACACTGTGCCAGTCGCTGAATTATAGACAAGGAAGGCGACCACAGCCAGCAACGCCACGGCAAGCCATGAAACAAGGGAACCGGATTTTCCACCGGCAAACACGCCCAGCATCAGCAAGACAAGTGCCCCTAACCCGACAAGAATTTCGGGCGCGGCGAGAGTTAGTGCGGCGGTCAGTTCGGCTGGCATTTCGTGCCTTCCTTTGTCTTACTTAGCCAGCGCAGATTGCGCGGCAGTATAATTGTTTACAAGATTATCCACGGAAGCTGCGGTGACATTCAATACGGGCGCTGGATAAACGCCGAAGAAAATGACCAACACAAGCAATGGATACAGCATAGCTTTTTCGCGCGTTGAGAGGTCTAGGAGGCCTTTCAAAGAATCTTTATCCAGTACGCCGAATATGACGCGGCGATAGAGATAGAGCGCGTAACAAGCGGAGAGGATGACGCCCGTTGTGGCAAAGAACGCAACCCATGTGTTGGCACGGAACGCCCCCATGAGCGCCAAGAATTCGCCAACAAATCCGGACGTGCCCGGCAGTCCGACATTGGCCATCGTGAATACAAGGAACACGACTGCGTATTTTGGCATGTTGTTCACGAGGCCGCCGTAAGCTGCGATTTCGTGGGTGTGCATACGGTCATAAACAACGCCTACACACAGGAACAGCGCGCCAGAGACAAGGCCATGCGACAACATCTGGAACAACGCACCCTGAACACCTTGGGTATTGGCAGCGAAAATGCCCATCGTTACGAAACCCATGTGGGCGACGGATGAATAGGCAATTAGCTTCTTAATGTCTTCCTGCATCAAGGCGACCAGCGAAGTATAAACTATCGCTATGCAAGACATCGCAAACACCAGTGGTGCTAGGTCGGCAGACGCAAGCGGGAACATTGGCAGCGAGAACCGCAGGAAACCGTAGCCGCCCATCTTCAACAAGATTGCGGCCAGAATAACCGAACCAGCTGTAGGCGCTTCAACGTGCGCATCCGGCAACCATGTATGGACCGGCCACATGGGCATCTTAACAGCAAACGATGCAAAGAATGCCAGCCATAGCCAAAACTGCATCGTTGCAGGGAATTTATACGCCATCAGCGTTGGAATATCGCTTGTTCCCGCCTGCCAGTACATCGCCATGATGGCCAGCAGCATGAGCACCGAGCCGAGCAATGTGTAAAGGAAGAATTTGAACGATGCATAGACGCGGCGCTTGCCACCCCAAACGCCGATGATGATGAACATCGGGATGAGGCCAGCTTCGAAGTAGAGATAAAACACAACGATATCGAGCGCTGTGAACACGCCTATCATCAACATTTCCAATAATAGGAACGCGATCATATATGCCTTGATGCGCTTTTCGACGGACTCCCATGACGCCAAAATGCAAAACGGCATTAAGAAGGTTGTGAGAATGACGAACAGCATCGAAATACCATCAACGCCGACGTGATAGGATATTCCGCTTGGCAGCCAGTTGTGCTTTTCCTCAAACTGGAAGGCCGCGGAGGCGCTATCAAAATGCGTCCACAACGGGATTGAAACGAGGAAAGTCACAATCGTTGTCAGTAGCGCGATCATCTTTATATTGCGATTTGCAGCGGCACTTTCACCACCAATAAAGGCAATCAAAAGTATGCCCACAAGTGGCAGAAATGTAATGGTGGAAATGATGGGCCAGTCGGTCATTTTTTACACGGAGCTCCCGATCATCATCCACGTTACAAGCGCCGCAACGCCGATCAGCATGGCAAATGCATAGTGGTATAAATAGCCTGTTTGCAGTTTGGTGACGCGGTTTGTCACATCGACGACGCGCGAGGAAATTCCATCCGGCCCGAAGCCGTCGATGACCATCCCGTCGCCCTTCTTCCATAGGAATGTGCCGAGGCGCATCGCAGGACGGACGAAAAGGAAGTCGTATATTTCGTCAAAATACCATTTATTGAGCAGGAATTGGTATAATCCGTGGTGCTGCGCCGCCAGAGATTTTGGCGTTTGAGGGGATCGGATGTAGAATTGATAAGCCAACACAAATCCCGAAACCATCGCGATAAAGGGAGTCCACTTGACCAATGCAGGCACGTGGTGGAACTCTTCCAATATTTCGTTTTCTTTGCCTGTGAAAAGCGCG
>JANPBE010000497.1:0-1149 GCA_031430295.1 Phyllobacterium sp. | reverse complement strand
TGTTTACCTTGGGGAATTTTGGACTCATAGCGAAAAGAGACGGAGACTATTTTTCTAGCAAGCCAAATGAATAAAATGGCAAGGATGGACTGCCCCTCTGCGTCTCGGCGCATGAGCCACTCGCCGATATCAATCCTGCGTGAGCGGCGGCGTGAGATCGCGGATTAGCTTTTGCAGACCGACTTGGTTGGATTGGCCCGTCTTGTCATACACTGTCTTCATTTGCGTGCGCACAGTATCCACGGATACGCCCCTCGACACGGCAATTTCTGTGGGTGTTTGCCCATTGGCTGCTTGCAAAGTCACGTGTTTTTCGGCTGTCGTAAGCCCAAATAACGAGGCAATTGCATCTATCGTGGCTAGTGCATCGCTCCTTGGGGTCGCGATAAAAATCGCAGCCGCTGCCTGATTGTGAAATTGAAATTTTTCATTGCGCTGGCCGAGGGGCAGAACATGGGCGATTGCTGGAAAGCGGATTTTATGCAGCGGAACACCAATGCCCGAGCCAGCCAAAACGATCTCCTCGCGCTCTGATAACTGCACCGCTTTTCTTATAGCAAAGTGTGCCAATTCGCTCTGAACAATCAGCTTTTGTGCATTAACTTTTATCAAAGCACCATCGCGTAGATAATCCTCGGCGATGGGGTTGGCGAACAATAGCTGCATGTCGCAATTCACCACCAGAACCGCCAAGTTAAAACGCTCAACCATCTCCCGGAACATATTGCTTTCACGCGCCTGCGTTTCAAACAAATCGCCGATCATCACCGCGCGGCGGATGTGGGGGGCGAGCTGCGCCAGCGCGCTAAACTCACTGGCCGCATAGGCTGACCTATCCAGCGAACTGACCATCCCTAATGTGGCGACACGATCTGTTTGGTTCATAAGCGAGATGCCAACACCATCGCCCATGCGGGCGGGCACGGCATAATCCCTCACAAAAGCACTATTTTGAAATGTCTCCAGCCCATCTGGCCCCAAAATTTCACAGAGTTTTTGCACCCCGGCGGGTTCATCAATTTCCATTTTGTGCAATATTTCAAAGAATGGATTCTTCTCCACATTGACCATCAACAGCTGTGACTTCACAGCATCACCCGCAACAGCCGCCAGCCGCGTTGTGCGCAGGCGCGGATTATTGACGCTTAG
>JANPBE010000496.1:0-2250 GCA_031430295.1 Phyllobacterium sp. | reverse complement strand
AACATCACTGTTGGCAAGGAAACTTTCAAAGTCACCGCCATCAAAGACCCGGCGCTATTGCCGTGGAAAGAGATGAACATCGACATCGTGATGGAATGCACAGGCATTTTCACCTCGAAGGAAAAGGCGTCTGCCCATCTTACCGCTGGCGCTAAGCGCGTCATCGTTTCAGCGCCTGCCGATGGTGCGGATTTGACCGTGGTTTACGGCGTCAACCATCATTTACTGACCAAAGATCACATCGTCATTTCCAACGCATCCTGCACGACAAACTGCTTGGCTCCCGTTGCCAAAGTGCTGCACGATGCCATCGGCATTGAAACTGGCTTTATGACCACCATCCATTCCTACACTGGTGACCAGCCAACGCTGGACACGATGCACAAGGATCTCTACCGCGCCCGCGCCGCTGCCATGTCGATGATCCCGACATCAACCGGCGCTGCCAAGGCCATTGGTCTGGTCATTCCAGAACTGAAGGGCAAGCTCGATGGTTCCTCCATCCGCGTGCCAACGCCAAACGTTTCGGTGGTAGATTTCAAGTTCGTCGCCAAGCGTGCTACGAGCGTCGAAGAAGTCAACGCCGTCATCAAGGCAGCTGCCGATGCAGGCCCGCTGCACGGTATTCTCGGTTATACGCTGGAGCCAAACGTCTCCATCGACTTCAACCACAACCCCAATTCTTCAACCTTCCACATGGACCAAACCAAAGTGCTGGACGGCACATTCGTGCGTATCCTCACATGGTACGACAATGAATGGGGCTTCTCAAACCGCATGGCCGACACCGCTGTCGCGCTGGGGAAGACTATCGCCTAATGTGGTGGAAACCGCTTCTAGGCGTTGCAATAGTGGCAACACCGCTGATAATTTTTTGGCTGCTCCGGCGGCCAAATAAATTGCCTAAGCACGATGAAAACCAGTACGATCGCTGGGATAGTGTTTAACTCACAAGGTGTCGCCGCGGCGCTCCCCCTTCTCCCTGTTTCTGCAACGGGGAGAAGGTGCCCGAAGGGCGGATGAGGGGCGAAAGATTAGCGAAATTCGGTGGACTACCGCCCCTCACCCTGCCCTCTCCCCGATGAAGGATCAGGGAGAGGAGGAGCCACTCGCTTAATAATTCGGCATTCTGTCCACGAAAAATCTTGGCTCCAGCCGTCCCCCTTGCGGGGAAGGTGTCGCCGCAAGGCGACGGATGGGGGTGGCGAGGAAGATGCGTCCTAGCAGGTTAAGCGACTGATATTGCTATATTTTGCAAACTGGCTACTGTCACCTCCACCCCCATCCGTCGGCTATGCCGACACCTTCCCCGCAAGGGGGAAGGCACGGAATCGCGCAATTTCAAATTGTTTTTGTGATTTCTATCCACACTCCCCAAACCTCCCGCATAATCCTTCCACGTTCTTCCTTCGGGAAGCCATGGGTGGTCCGACCGCTCATGAGCGGAGGATGGATACCTTTGGCAGGGAAACTAACGGGTTTCTTGCCAATGGCGCGTTATGGGCTCCGCTAACTTTGGCGGGTAGTTTTGGCTGTGCGAGCGGCCAAAATGAGAAGGTCTGGAGAAACCTAAATCGATTGTCGCGTGAAACCGGCAATCGCCTGCGGTACTGCGCATTGCCCGGTTCGACGAACCATCACCGGCGCGCAATGCGGATAACGGTACGGGAGTGATCCCATGCGGGGTACTTCAGATCAGTGTGCGGGCTAACCTCGTGCACCACAAAGACGGCGTGAAACGCCGGCCCTCGCTGGGTAAAATATCTGCGTGCAGGGTGTGTGGCACTGTCACATACTTATACTATTAGACGGCAGGACCATGCACCCTGTTTCCCACCTCTAAACCGACCCCGATTGGCCATGCCATGTCGGGATGGTTCCGCTTGCGTAAAATTTGGCATCTTTAAGAACGAGTGCAGCGTGAAGAAACAAATCTCCGATAATCAAAAATTTCTTGCACACCGTCGCATCTTCGCCGCACTCTGTGGCAATCAGCTAACTCAGGCATGGACGGGGATTCGAAATCTAGTGGCCGAAAGCATCTACCTACTAACACTTGTTGGCACCGCGCTGGTTTTGGCCGCCGCGTTTTCGTCGCTTATTGCCTTTCGTTTCGGTGCGCCTTTGTTGCTGTTGTTTTTGAGCATCGGACTTCTCACAGGCGTGGATGGTCTTGGTATCCATTTTGACAATGCTGAAGTGGCCTACTTCGTCGGCTGCATCGCGCTTTCGATAATCTTGTTTGATAGC
>JANPBE010000495.1:0-2144 GCA_031430295.1 Phyllobacterium sp. | reverse complement strand
GCGGCCCTCGACCATCGACGCGCGTGTCTTCTCGATTAGGTCGTCGTTCAGGTCGCGGATGATAGTCTTGAACCCGTTCGCCGCGAACGTCTGCGCGATCCCCCCGCCCATGACGCCGCCGCATTAGTTACGGCTTCGTCTGAATATTCATCACCATCTTCCAGCAACGTGATTGTTGCCAGCGTATCAACAGCATCCTCTTCCTTACTCAACACCGGCAGATCGAGTTCATCAATCATCATGTGTCCGGCCTCATGAAAATAAACCAGCATCAGATTTCCAATCATGAAATCGATAGTGTCCCGAAACTGGTCATCTGTTAAATTTTGCATAAATGACGGACGTTCCAGCGCTCGCGCCACGTTGGGAGCTAAGCCAATCGTCAGCGCGGCCACGATAAAATAAATTCTTGCCATGATTTTTACCTGAAACAGAATTAGCCAGAGAGATACCGCAACAACCTGTAGTTTTTTATCGTTATGACCAATGACCTTCTATCGCAGATGGTGAGATCACTGGCAGATGCTGCTAAAAAATGTTCACCAGCGTTGGTGAACATGCGGCTTAATCATCTCAGTGTAAACCGCATCGATACCGTCGCGAACATACGCGGGTAGGGCTGCAAGTCCGGATGCCGCAGCATTGGCGTTGGCTTGGGTAACATTTTTTGCCCCCGGAATAACAACGGTAATCGCTTCGAACGCCAATATCCAGCGCAACGCCATGATAGCCATCGTACTATCGCCTCCAACAAGCGGGCGCAGACGCTCAACAGCGGCAAGACCCGCTTGATAGGGCACGCCACCAAATGTTTCACCGACATCGAACGCTTCACCATTTCGGTTAAACTGGCGGTGGTCATCACTTTCAAACTTGGTGTCAGCGCTAAACTTGCCAGACAAAAGCCCGCTGGCCAGCGGCACGCGCGCTATTACGGCGATATTCTTAGCTTGTGCCTGCGCAAAAAACAGGTCGGCAGGGCGTTGGCGGAATGGATTGAAGATGATCTGCACGCTAACAACGTTAGGAAACTCAATCGCCTTCAATGCTTCTTCGACACGCTCAACACTGACGCCATAATTTTTGATTTTGCCCACATTAACCAGATGGTCCATATGGCCAAAGATATCAGCGCGGTAATAGACGTCGGTTGACGGGCAGTGCAGCTGCACCAAATCAAGCACATCTGTATCCAGATTTTTCAAACTGCGATCAATGAAACCAGTGAGATTTTCTAACGTGTAGCCGCTGGGCGCTTGGCTTGGCAGTCGCCGTCCAGCCTTGGTCGCGATGAATGGCCGCTCGCCGCCGCGCTCTTTCATCACCTCAGCGATGAGGCGCTCGGAATGTCCGTCGCCATAAACATCGGCAGTATCAATGAACGTCACCCCGCCATCCAGCGCGGCGTGCAGCGCAGCCTTGCTTTCGTTATCGTCCACCTTGCCCCATGTGCCGCCAATTGCCCACGCGCCAAAACCAATCTCGCTAACGGGAACGCCGAGGCGACCGAATGTTCTGCTTTTCATATTTTTGGATTCCATTTTGGGGAGAATTTATCTCTCTTTATAGCGCATGGAAAACGCTTGTCACCGACAACAAACAAAAACGGCTGGAAATAAATCCAGCCGTTTTGTTGGTCGCAAAAGGGAGGGGCTTACGCGACCTTTAGAATTGCTTTGGCTTCCGCCAGTTCCATGCCAAGCGCATCTGCAACGGCACGGTTGGTGATCTTGCCTTGATGAACGTTCAGTCCGTTGCGCAAATGATGGTCATCCACCAATGCACGCAGGCCCTTATCAGCCAACTGCAAGCCGTAATGTAGCGTTGCATTGTTCAGTGCATGTGCGGATGTGATTGGCACAGCGCCCGGCATATTGGCTACGCAATAGTGGATGATGCCTTCAACTTCAAACGTTGGCTCGGCATGAGTGGTAGCATGCGATGTTTCAAAGCAACCGCCTTGATCAATCGCCACGTCAACAATAACGGCGCCCTTTTTCATACCGCCAAGCATTTCGCGGGTGACGAGCTTAGGAGCTGCAGCACCCGGGATGAGCACCGCGCCGATAACGGCATCAGCAGAAAATACTTCTTCTTCGAGCGCATCAATAGTCGAATAGCGCGTGTGAACGCGGCCATTGAAC
>JANPBE010000494.1:0-4111 GCA_031430295.1 Phyllobacterium sp. | reverse complement strand
CGAATGGCAAGAAAATTGCATTGATTATCAATGAGTTCGGCGATCTTGGTGTGGATGGTGATGTGCTAAAAAGCTGCGGTGCGGATGCGTGTAGCGAGGATGACATTGTTGAACTGACCAATGGCTGCATCTGCTGCACCGTGGCGGATGACTTTATTCCGACCATGGAAAAGCTGATTGAACGCGACCGAAATATCGATCACATCATCATTGAAACGTCCGGTTTGGCGCTGCCACAGCCGTTGGTGCAGGCGTTTAATTGGCCGGGAATTAAGACCCGCGTAACGGTGGATGGCGTGATAACGGTGGTGGATAGCGCGGCTGTTGCGGCAGGGCGTTTTGCTTATGACGAGGATGCTGTAGCCGCGCAACGCGCCGCTGATGAGACAGTTGACCATGACAATCCGTTGGAAGAAGTGTTTGAAGATCAGATCATTGCCGCCGATTTGGTTATCCTCAATAAGAGCGATTTGGTGAACGCCGATGCTATGGAAGATGTGCGCACCATCGTGCAGGAAGCGACGTCGCGGCCTGTGAAAATGATTGAAGCGCAAAATGGTATCTTGCCGATTTCAGTATTGCTGGGCATTGGGGCTGGTACCGAAGACTTGATTTCTGGCCGCAAATCGCATCATGAAATTGAGCATGAAGGCGGCGAAATGCACGACCACGACGACTTCGATACGTTCGTGGCAAGTGCAGGCGCGGTGGCTCATACGGCGGCCTTTATGACCTCCCTCAAAAGCATTATTGCCAGCCATGATGTGCTGCGATTGAAGGGCTTTGTGGATGTGCCTGGTAAGCCAATGCGGCTTGTTGTGCAGGCGGTTGGGTCGCGCATTGATAGCTATTTTGACCGTGCATGGGCGCCGAACGAAAAGCGCGAAACGCGGCTGGTGGTGATTGGTCTGCATGGGCTGGACCGCGCTTTGGTTTCTGGTGAAATCAACGCCGCTGCCATCGAAGCTGCGTAAATAAAATGCACCTTCTTCTCTCGCAAAAAGGCACTATTGCCGATGAGGGAGAGGCAATTGATCTTGGCCAAAGCATTGGAAAGATAGCGGTTTTTAGTGCTGCGGATACGGAAATCGCCAGCCTTGCTTCTGCGCGGGCGCAGCGCGGTGACGATAAAAACTTTCTGCGACTGGTCAATTTTTTGGCCCTTAAACATCCGCTTTCTATCGATCAATGGATTGATAAAACGGGACGATTTGCTCGGCTAATTATCGTGCGGGTGCTTGGCGGCGAGAGCTATTGGCCCTATGGGCTGGAGGCGCTGCATGCCATGGCGGCTGGCCAAAAAATCATGCTGGCGGTGGTGCCGGGCGATGACAAACCGGATGCGGGGTTGGCTCGATTTTGCACACTGCCAGCGCAGCATTGCGAGGCGCTGTGGCGCTACTTGGTTGAAGGCGGGGCGCAAAATTGTGATGCGTTTTTGGCCTATGCCGATGCGCTTGTTGATGGTGGAGACCTACCTGTTGGGGCTGCACCGCTGCTGAAATCAGGTGTATTTGGTGATGTTGGGCAGCGGCAAAATCAGGAGCCGTACCGACCGATAGCGGCGATTATTTTTTATCGCGCCTTGCTACAAAGCGGGCAAACTGAAGCCATTACGGCGCTATCTAAGGCACTGGAATTACGGGGAATTTCGACAATCCCTATTTACGTCACCAGTCTCAAAGATGAAGTTTCGGTAGCTACAGTTTCCAAAATTTTCGATGATTTGAACCCTGATATTGTGCTGAATACTACGGGCTTTGCCGTCTCAACCGGCGGCAAGGCATGGGCGGGAACGGTGCTGGATCGCGGCGGCGCGCAGGTCTTGCAAGTGGTGTTGTCGTCATCCACCGAGGAGGCGTGGGGGGCTTCGCCTAATGGCCTGACATCGCGTGATTTGGCCATGAACATCGCGTTGCCTGAAGTCGATGGCCGCGTGATGACGCGGGCAATTTCTTTCAAGGCGGCATCCACTTTTGATGAGTTTGTTGAATCCAATATTGTGGCGCACAGGCCCAAGGCTGACCGTGTGGATTTCGTTGCGGAACTGGCGGCGAAGTGGGTGAAATTACGCTGTGCAAAGCCTTCTGAGCGCCGCGTGGCGCTGGTGCTGGCGAACTACCCTAACCGTGACGGGCGCATTGCCAATGGTGTGGGGTTGGATACGCCCGCAGCGACGATTGAGGTGTTGAACGCGCTCAAAAATATCGGTTATGACGTTTCGGATATTCCTGAAAATGGCGATGAATTGGTCCGGTATTTGCAGGCTGGCGTGACCAATTCGGGCGTTGAAAACCGTGTCGTTTTTGAGCTAATGGAAATCTCAAAATATCAGGAACATTTTGAAAAGCTGCCGCTGAAAATTCAAAATGCGGTTGTCGGGCGGTGGGGCGAACCAGCCAAAGATCCGATGTTTGTGCCGGTCGGGAAGCGGTCGGGAAGCGGTCGGGGAACGCACGGAGATGATACGGAAACCGCCCGAGCATCGCTCGAAAGCGGGTTGGCGGTTGCGCTGCGGCGGTTTGGCAATGTGATGGTCGGCATCCAGCCGGCACGGGGGTATAATATCGACCCGAAGCAAAGCTACCACTCGCCGGACCTTGTGCCGCCGCACAGTTATTTTGCGTTTTACTTTTTTCTACGCGAGACGTTTGGTGCTCAGGCAATTGTGCACATGGGCAAGCATGGGAACATGGAATGGTTGCCAGGAAAATCATTAGGGTTATCTAATGAATGCTATCCGGAAGCGACCTTCGGGCCGATGCCGCATGTCTATCCATTTATCGTGAACGACCCCGGCGAAGGCACGCAGGCCAAGCGGCGCTCGTCTGCTGTCATCATCGACCATCTTACGCCGCCGCTGACGCGGGCGGAAAATTATGGCGCGCTGAAAGATTTGGAGACGCTGGTCGATGAATATTATCAGGCTGACGCGCGGCGGATAAAGCTGCTTGGCCCCCGCATTTTGGAACTGGTTCGTGATTTGGGACTGGACCATGACGCGGGCATCGCGGGCGGGGATGACGAAGGGCAGAGCATTGAAAAGCTGGACGCGTTTTTGTGCGATTTGAAAGAAATGCAAATCCGCGACGGGCTGCATATTTTCGGGCTCGCGCCGGAAGGGCGGCTGTTGGATGATTTGGTGGTGGCGCTGGCACGGTTATCACGAGGTGATGGGCTTGGGGCGAACGGGAGTTTGCATCGGGCTATTGCGGGGGATTTGTTTGAGGCGCCCCCCTCTGTCGGCTACGCCTACATCTCCCCCGCGAGGGGGGAGATCAAGTTTGACCCTCTTGATTGTGATATGGCGGCGAGTTGGCTTGGCTTGAGGCCTTCCATACTTGATACGCTTTCAACAGACCCGTGGCGCACCAATGGTGATACCGTTGAGCGCATTGAATTGCTGGCCTCAAAGCTTGTGAGCGGTGAGTTCGCTTGCCCAGACGAGTGGGCGGCGACAGCGTTGGTTATGGATGAGATCAATGCACGCATCCGGCCATCGGTGATTGCCTGCGGGGCGGCTGAAATGCGCGGGTTACTCACGGCGCTCGACGGGCGGTTTGTGTTGCCGGGGCCATCGGGTGCACCGACGCGGGGGCGGCCGGATGTGTTGCCGACGGGGCGCAATTTTCACTCGGTGGACAGCCGCGCGGTGCCGACTGAGACGGCGTGGGAGCTGGGCAAGAAGTCTGCCGAGCTTTTGTGTTTGCGACACCGGCAGGACCATGGCGATGATTTGCGCAGTGTGGGGATTACCGCGTGGGGCACATCGAACATGCGCACGGGCGGCGATGATATTGCGCAGGCGCTGGCGCTGATTGGGGCGAAGCCTGTGTGGGAGCGGGCATCGGGCCGTGTGACGGGGTTTGAGATTATCCAGCAGGCTATGCTTGGCCGCCCACGGGTGGATGTGACGCTCCGCATTTCCGGCTTTTTTCGCGATGCGTTTCCGGACCAGATTTCGCTGTTTGACCGAGCGGCGCGGGCTGTTGGCCAGTTGGATGAGGATGAGGCGGACAATCCCATTGCGGCGCGGATGCGGGCGGAAGCGGCGGCAATGGTGGTGGCTGGTGTGAGCGAAAGTGATGCGCAGATGCGCTCCGGCTATCGC
>JANPBE010000493.1:0-3470 GCA_031430295.1 Phyllobacterium sp. | reverse complement strand
TCCGCATCTTCGGCCTGCTGGGCGAAGAAAAGCAGGCGCCAAAGATTGCCCGCATGATTGAGCGCGAGCGGCAAGTCTCGCCGTTTGAAACTACCAAGCAATTGGCAACGGCAATCGAAAAAGTCATTCCGCGTCGCCATGATGATCGCATTCATCCGGCAACGCGCGTGTTTCAAGCGCTGCGCATTTTTGTCAATGACGAGCTTGGGCAACTGGTGGAAGCGCTTATGGCGGCGGAGCGGATATTGAAGCCGAGCGGTCGTTTGGTCGTTGTGTCATTTCATTCGCTTGAAGATCGCATTGTCAAAAAATATTTTATAGACCGCGCCGATGCCGGAACCGGCTCGCGCCATTTGCCTGCCATTCATGTCAAGCAACCGCTGTTCACGCTGCCCTTCAAGGGCGCGGTTGTGGCGGGCGACGCCGAGACAAGTATTAACCCGCGCGCGCGTTCTGCAAAGCTACGCGCCGGTATTCGTACCGCTGCGCCCGCACGGCGCGACAATGATTTTGCCCATTTGCCAAACCTACCGAACCCACGCGCGTATCAAGGCTAGACCATGTTAAAGACATTCGACATCATCATGATTATGGTAATGGTATCAGCGGCGGCTGTGACCTACCGCATCAAGGCGACCTCTGAAGAGCAGCTGCGTGAAGTACACAAGCTGGAGCGGCAGATCGCTAATGAGGAAGATTCGATTGATCTTTTGAAGGCTGACTGGAGCCTGCTCACGCAGCCATCGCGCATCGAGAAACTTGTCAAGGCACACGATAGCGAACTTGGTTTGGTGACTACCGACAGCCGTCAAGTTACAGATTTGAGCGCGGTTCCGGAAAAGGGCCTTGGCGAACCTGCTGGCGACCCGATTGCAGATGCAATCAATGCCGATGGCAAGATTGCTGACAGCAAGGTTGCCGCAGATAAAAAGCCCAAAAAGGACAAGAAAAAACCTGTTCTAGAAAGCGCGCCGACAACCATCGACGATGTCATCGAAACCGGAGGTATTGAACAATGATCTCCGGCATTCGCAATAAGTTCAAACCGCAAGCTGACGATGGGCTCGGTTCAGAAAAAGCGCCGATTGCGCTGCAAAGCACGCGCAAATCTTCTGGTGATCGCACGCGCAACCGTGTGATGATTGCGATGCTTTGCTTTACCTCTATCTACGCTGTTATTGGCGGCCGGTTGGTTTATTTCGGGATGCAGGATGTTGATGTCGGTTACACCGGCTCAGTTGTGCAAAGCGTTGCTGCGCGTCCAAGTCTAGTGGACCGCAACGGTGAAATTCTCGCCACTGACATTAAGACGGCTTCGCTTTACGCCGAACCAAAACGCATTCTTGATGCGGACGAAACTCTGGAAATGCTGACAAGTGTTATCCCTGATCTCGATCAGGAGCAGACATATCGTAAGCTAAAAAGTGGGCTTGGATTTATTTGGTTGAAGCGACAGATGACGCCAAAAATTCAAAGTCAGGTTATGGCGTTGGGTTTGCCGGGCATCGGCTTCCGTCCAGAAAAGCGTCGCTTCTATCCAGGTGGTCCTACCGCCTCGCATATTGTTGGTTTGGTTGATACCGACAACAAGGGCATTGCGGGAATGGAGCGTTATGTTGATAGCCACGGCCTTTCTGATCTGCGCGATGCAGGCTTCACTTCGGAAAAGGATTTGGAGCCGGTAAAGTTGTCCATTGACATACGTGTACAAAATGTTTTGCACGACGAACTCACGCAAGCTGTTGAAAAATATCGTGCAATTGCAGGCGGCGCGGTGGTGATGGATGTCAATACTGGCGAAGTTTTGGCGATGGTTTCGCTACCCGATTACGATCCGAATAACCCTTATAATGCGCTCGAAAAAGACCGCCTGAACCGCATGTCGGCGGGCGTTTATGAAATGGGTTCGACGTTCAAAACTTTTACAACGGCTATGGCGCTGGACGAGGGCGTGGTGACACTGCATTCGAAGTTTGATGCTCGCAACGCAATCAGGATCGGCGGATTCACGATCAGCGATTTTCACGGCAAGCGCCGCGTTTTGTCGGTCCCGGAAATCTTTATTTTTTCGTCCAACATTGGTACTGCCAAAATGGCTGATGCAGTTGGCACGGAAAACCACAAGGCGTTTTTGCACAAGATTGGCCTTTTGGATAAAATGGTCACAGAAATTCCAGAGGTAGCAAAGCCAAGCGAGCCCAAGGAATGGAAGAAGATCAATTCCATTACTATTTCGTTCGGCCACGGTGTTTCAACCACTCCGCTGCAAACGGCAATGGCCGCGGCCGCCCTTATGAATGGCGGGAAGCTCATACAGCCGACATTCCTACCCCGCACCGCAGAGGAAGCCGCCGCAACTGCTGTGCAAGTGGTAAAGCCGCAGACAAGCGAGGCCATGCGCTGGCTGTTCCGCAAGAATGTGGTTGAGGGCTCCGGTAAGCAAGCCGGTGTGGCTGGCTATGATGTTGGTGGCAAAACGGGCACCGCAGAAAAAGTTGTGCATGGGCGTTACTCGGCGGATAAGCGCTTTAATGCGTTCTTGTCGGCTTTTCCAATTCGCGACCCCAAATATGTGGTTCTGGTAATTCTAGACGAGCCGAAGCCGCAGGCCGGGCAGAGCAGCGCGGTAGCTGGAAACAATACTGCGCCAACTGTTGGTGCGATTATTCGCCGATCCGCTGTTTTTCTCGGTGTAAAGCCTGATTTTAGCCCAGATACTCAGGTTCTGGCTAAGTCATTGCAGTAGAATCGAAACGGTTGCCCATGAAACTCCAAGCCTTCTCCGATATTCTAAAAGTCACATCCGGTCAGGAAATAACTGTCACGGGGCTCACATCGGATTCGCGCAAAGTTGCGCCAGGTTTTTTGTTTTTTGCGCTTTCCGGCACGAAGGCTGATGGTGCAAAGTTCATGGGTGATGCGGCAGCCAAAGGCGCTAGCGCAATCATCACCTCCTTAGATGCAGAACTTGGAGCGGCACATATTCCGGTCATTCGTGTTGCAGACCCGCGCCGTGCGCTGGCGCTTTGTGCAGCAAAATTTTATGGCAATCAGCCTGAGATAATGGTGGCGGTTACTGGCACGGCAGGCAAGACGTCTGTGGCCGGCTTCACACGCCAAATCTGGGCCCACGCCGGCAAAGCTGCGGCGTTTATTGGCACGACAGGCATCGTCGCGCCCGGTCGCAATGACTATGGTACGCTGACGACACCGGACCCAGTTGAGTTGCATCGCTTGCTTGCTGAACTTGCTGATGATGGCGTGACACATGCGGCGATGGAGGCCTCCAGCCACGGCTTAGACCAATGCCGGTTGGATGGCGTGAAACTCGATGCTGGTGCCTTCACCAATCTTGGGCGCGATCATTTGGATTATCATCCGGACATGGAAGATTATCTGCGCGCTAAAATGCGGTTATTCAAAGTTCTGCTCAAAGCTGGCCAGCCAGCGGTGATTTTCGCTGATGATCC
>JANPBE010000492.1:0-5894 GCA_031430295.1 Phyllobacterium sp. | reverse complement strand
GATCTTCGGGCGGTTTCTGGGCGGTTCCCGACCGGTCCTCGTGCGCTTGCCGATCAAGTTTTTTGGCTTCTCGCTACTTTTATTTCAAACTGTCTTGCTTTTAGCCAAATCACCCCTTAGTGGAGGCGCAAGCACAGAAATTTAGTGCTTACATGCGCGCCCTTAGCTCAGCTGGATAGAGCATCAGACTACGAATCTGAGGGTCAGGAGTTCGAATCTCTTAGGGCGCGCCATTTTTCATTATCTTCAATAGTTGTTCTCATAGGGCATATTAATTTCCGGGAATTGGCGGCGTTCGGGCGCTGTTTTGCTCAGCGCGATCTTCAAAATCTCACTAAAATCATCATTTTTACGTATTTTTTGATTCAATCTTGACAATGTTCTTGTTTTGTTCGAAATTTAAGAATGCACATTTTGAATGATCCAGCACTGTCACATTTGGCTCGGGAACAAGAAAATCCGTCCCCTGTTGAATCACGCACATTTGAATCATTTGAGAATATTCAGGCTGGAGTGATGGACGCCCCGCTTAACGAAATCATACCGCAAACGCCGCAAGATCATGCCTCAGCTCTTGGTTTTGCTTTAGCCTGGGCAATGATGGCCTCCCAAGGGGGAATGATATTTTGGGCAGCCCCCGAGCAGGATTTTTTCGAGGATGGCCTGCCAAATGCCGAAGGTTTGGCCCAGTTTGGGGTGCCTCTCGACAGGCTTTTGTTGGTGCGGGCAAATTCGCAATTGGACGCCCTTTGGGCAACTGAACAGGCTTTGGCGACACCCGGCATCTGCGCTCTTTGTGCCATTACGCCCACCAAAAAACTGCTAAATCTAACCGCAACACGCCGTCTCTTGCTGACGGCAGAAAAATACAAAACTCGCTGCATTCTCATGCGGTTAGATGCGGCAGGCGCAAGCGCTGCATGGAGCCGTTGGCGCATAAGTTCATCACCCAGCCAAGGTGCAGGACACGAATTGGGGCCGCCATCGTTCATGGCCAAGGTCGAGCGCAATCGTAGAGGCCCAGCAAATCTATCATTTCACCTTAATTGGAATATTCACGATCATGTCTTCCAAATTGCAAACGCAATGGATGGCGCTATTTTTTCCACGGCTACCGACGAACCGGTTGATGCGGAGCGGCGTAGCGCTGCCTGATGGACGGCCGCTCGTCGTCTATGCAAAAATAAAAAACGCCTTCACGCTAACCGCTGTGGACAAGCATGCGACTGTGGCCGGCCTCAAAACTGGGATGCCACTTGCTGATGCGCGGGCAATACGGCCTGATCTTGTCGCCTATGAAGCCGATGAGGTGGCGGATGCCATACTTCTCGACGAGATTGCTGCATGGTGCGAACGTTTTACGCCGATTGTCGTGCCCGACCCAACGCAAGGTCTTTTGCTCGATATTACCGGCTGTACACACTTGTTTGGCGGCGAAACAAAGCTCTTGGAAGACGTGGAGTTGCGGCTGAGTGCACAAGGCATTGTCACCCGTGCCGCGATTGCCCCGACACCCGGCGCGGCATGGGCCTTTGCCCGCACCGGTAAGGCGCAAATTTTGGATACGGCTGGGTTGAAAGAGGCTCTGAGCGCCTTGCCGGTCGGGGCTTTAAGGTTGAAGCCGGAGGCAACGGCCTTGTTGAAGCGGTTAGGCCTTAAAAACATCGGCCAGATCATGGATTCGCCGCGCCAACCTTTTGCAGCACGAGCGGGGCAGCATGCCCTTTTGCGGTTGGATCAGGCCTTGGGCAAGGCCCCGGAGGCCCTAACGCCACGCCGCAAGCCGCCGCCTTTGTATGCGCTGCGCCGCCTCGTTGAGCCGATACTTACCATGGAAGCGATCCTGACTGTGGCACAAGTCCTATGCATGGACCTCTGTTCTCAACTGGATGAGAAAGGCGCTGGAGTGCAATTTATGCGCCTATTGCTGTTTGGCGTCGATAATAAAACGCGAATAATCCAATTGGGTCTCAGCCGCCCAGAGCGCGATCTCAAAACCATGTTGCGGTTGTTGCGCGAGCGGCTCAGCGTCTCGCCAGAAGCTTTGGATGCAGAGTTCGGCTTTGATGCCATGCGGCTTGATGCGGTTGAGATAACACCAATCATCTTGCAGCCCGTTGACCTTGCGCCTGTTGCTGGACGTGACAAGGAGGCAGAGGCGCGACTTATTGACAGATTGATGGCGCGGCTAGGTTCGATGCGGGTCGGGCGGCCTGAACTCAAGCTTGTGCACGCGCCAGAACGGGCTAATGATTGGGCATCGGCAAACACTGTTGCCGTCGAGCCGCCAAAGCCACCAGAGGACGGCGTCGTGCGCAGACCATTGCGGCTATTTGCGCGCGCACAGCCGGTTGAGGCTCTGGCCTCCGTACCGGACGGGCCGCCAATGAGGTTCCGTTGGCGCAGGATACTGCATGAGGTCAAACGAGCGGAAGGGCCGGAACGGATCACGTCTGACTGGCTGCGCGCGCCCACTGGTCGCACACGGGATTACTACCGGGTTGAGGACAGGGAAGGCAGACGTTTCTGGCTTTATCGCGAAGGCTTTCACGGGGAGGAGCCAGCGCCGCGCTGGTATCTGCATGGCGTATTCGTATGAGCGCGGCATTCGTTGATTTGTGCGTTAGCACCAATTTTTCATTCTTGCGCGCCGCCGCTCATCCGGAAGAATTGGTTGATACGGCCAAAGAGCTTGGTCACGCGGGCATTGGCATTGCCGACCGCAACTCGTTGGCAGGCATGGTCTGCGCCCATTCAAAGGCCAAGGAAGCAGGCCTCCGACTTGCGGTTGGTGTGCGGTTGGTGTTTCGAGACGAAACGCCGGACATCCTCGTCTATCCGAGGGACCGTACTGCCTATTCGCAACTAACCCGGCTTTTGACAATTGGTAATCGCCGCGCACCAAAAGGCGAGTGCTGGCTCGACTTTGGTGATTTTCTTGACCATGCCGAAGGTTCACAAGCCATTGTCATACCGAGCCTGCCGACGGGAACACTGCCTGATGTAGAATTGGCAAAGTGCCTACAAACCATCCACCGGCAATGCGGCGGCGTATGGTTGGCAGCACGACATATTTTTGACGGCGAAGACCGGCGCAGACTACGCCTGCTCAAGAGACTTGCCTCCGAAACCAACGCAAAACTGATCGCCACTACAGAGCCATTGTACCAAGTGCCGGAACGGCGGGCACTGATGGATGTCATCACCTGCATCCGCGAAAAGACCACATTGGACAATGCCGGACGGTTGCTTTCTCCCAATGCCGAGCGACACTTGAAAACTGGGGATGAGATGATGCGGCTCTATCGTGACGCGCCCGAGGCAGTCAGCGAAACGATCCGGTTTCTTGAGGGCGCGCGATTTTCGCTTGATGAGCTCAGCTATCAATATCCTGATGAGACGGTGGAGGGTTACGAACACCCGCAGCTAGCTTTAGAGGCTCTATCTTGGGCCGGTGCAGAGCGGCGTTATCCTAAGGGCATTCCCGATCAAGTAAAAACGGCTCTGGTGCGCGAGTTGGATATTGTCGCGCAGCTTAATTACGCGCCATATTTTCTCACTGTTGCTGACATTGTACGCTTTGCACGGGAAGAACGTGGTATTTTATGCCAAGGTCGCGGCTCAGCGGCCAATTCCACCATTTGCTATGTGTTGGGCGTAACAGCGGTAAACCCGGCGACGTCAAACCTATTGTTCGATCGCTTTATCTCAACTGAGCGCAATGAACCCCCGGACATTGACGTGGATTTTGAGCATGAGCGGCGCGAAGAAGTCATCCAATATGTCTATAATAAATATGGCCGCCATCGCGCCGCGCTCGCTGCCACACTCATCTGTTACCGTAAGCGCAGCGCCATCCGCGATGTCTGCAAAACTTTCGGCTATTCGGAAGACCATATCGCGGCATTAACGAAAATGCAGCAATGGTGGTCAAAGGGAACGGATGGTTCGGATCTTGCAACTCTAGGCTTGGATGCCAATGACAAACGGCTGATGACCTGCCTCAAACTAGTCAAAGAGCTACGCGATTTTCCGCGTCATCTTTCGCAACATGTCGGCGGCATTGTTATTACCCGTGACCGGCTAGACGATGTGGTGCCGATCCAAAATGCCAATATGGTGGACCGTACCGTGGTGGAGTGGAACAAGAATGATTTGCAGGCACTGAAGATTTTAAAAGTCGATATGCTGGCACTCGGCATGCTGACCTGCTTGCGTAAAGCGTTCACAATGATCGAAAAAACCTATCCGCAATGGGATGGTGTCGGCGGCAGGCTGACTTTAGATTCGATGCCTAAAGAGGATCCTTCTGTCTATAAAATGCTGTGCCGTGCGGATTCTATTGGCGTGTTTCAGGTGGAAAGCCGAGCACAGATGTCGATGCTGCCACGGCTCAGACCTAAAGAATTTTACGATCTTGTTATTGAGGTCGCCATCGTTCGCCCGGGGCCCATTCAAGGTGGCATGGTGCATCCTTACCTCAGGCGCAAGCAGGGGCTTGAAGTGACAACTTATCCGTCAAAGGCTTTGGAAGCCGTGCTGGAACGCACGTTAGGCGTACCGCTATTTCAGGAGCAGGCGATGCAAATCGCCATTGTCGGCGCGGGTTTTTCTCCGCCAGAAGCCGACAAATTACGCCGCGCCATGGCGACCTTCCGAAGGGTTGGTACAATCGGCTTGCTACGCGACAAGTTCGTCAATGGCATGATTGCCAATGGCTATGAACGGAGTTTTGCGGAAGCAAGCTTCAAGCAAATAGAGGGCTTTGGTGAATATGGATTTCCTGAAAGCCATGCAGCAAGTTTCGCTCTATTGGTCTATGCCTCGTGCTGGCTCAAATGCCATTATCCGGATGTATTCGCCGCCGCTTTACTGAATTCGCAGCCGATGGGCTTTTATGCCCCATCAGAAATCGTCCGTGATGCTAAAGAGCATGGCGTTGATATGCGTGCGCCGGATATCAATCATTCTGATTGGGATAATAAGCTTGAAGCTGGTCCGGCAGCGGTTGAGCATTTGCACAAACGTCATGACGAGATGCGCTCTGATATACTCTCGACCCATGCTGTGCGCCTCGGCTTCCGTCAGATCAGCGGGCTGCGCGAAGAAGAGATGAACCGGCTCGTCGCGCATCGTGCGCATGGCTATGATTCTGTCCGCGATGTTTGGCTGCGGGCGGGTCTTTCACCGTCAACCATTGAGCGGCTAGCAGATGCCGATGCATTTCGTTCGCTTGGTCTTGACCGGCGTGATGCGCTCTGGGTGGCGCGCGGTCTCAATCGCGTCGGCGGGCAGGAAGACTTGCCATTGTTCTCAATCACGGCTGATCCGACGCGCGAGGTCGATTATAACCTCCCCCCAATGCTGATGGGCGAGCATGTGGTGGAGGATTATCGCACGATTGGTCTCTCGTTAAAAACTCATCCGGCAGCGCTTTTACGCACCGAGCTTACTGCGCGCGGCGTGATCCCCTGTGAGCAACTGACGGGCATGAAAACCGGGACCAAGGTGCGTGTCGCCGGTCTTGTTCTGGTGCGCCAACGCCCCGGTACCGCATCTGGCGTCATTTTCATGACACTACAAGATGAAGGACATGTCGCTAACGCTGTGGTCTGGCCGAAAGTTTTTGAACAGTTTCGCACCGAAGTGCTCGGTGCCCGCTTTTGTGCAATAGACGGGGTTATTCAAAATGAAAACAATGTCGTCCATGTGATTGCACGGAGATTGATGGACTTTTCACCGTTACTTGTGCATCTGTCCGATACGATATTTGAAAGCACAACAACCAACGCCGATGAAGTGAAACGCCCTGTTGAACTAGATAGCAGAACGCACCCCCGCAATGTACGACACAATCTGTCCCACGAACCCGTGAAGAAGGTCATGCCAAAGGG
>JANPBE010000491.1:0-4183 GCA_031430295.1 Phyllobacterium sp. | reverse complement strand
CCCTTCCAGCCCCAATAGGTCCAGGTACCAGCCAAGCGGTCAAATACCTGACGACCGTCCATTTCCGAGCCATAACGCTAATTTAGAGTTTCGGAACGTAACCAGCGAGATTAAGAACCCAGACGGTTCGATCGTTTTCCGCCTCGAAAATATTGCGGTTCCGACCCAATTTTCCCAAGTCGCCTCCGATATTTTAGCCCAAAAATACTTCCGCAAAGCCGGTGTTCCGGCCCGTTTGAAAAAAGTTGAAGAGAATTCTGTGCCCTCTTTCCTTTGGCGGTCCGTCGCGGATGAAGAAGCGTTGGCAAAATTGCCTGAAAATGAGCGTTATGGCTCGGAAATGGACGGTCGTCAGGTATTTGACCGCTTGGCTGGTACCTGGACCTATTGGGGCTGGAAGGGCGGCTACTTCAAAACCGAAGAAGACGCGTCCGCCTTCAAGGACGAACTCTCCTATATGCTGGCCGCCCAAATGGTCGCGCCGAACTCACCGCAGTGGTTTAACACCGGTTTGCATTGGGCCTATGGCATCGATGGTCCGGGGCAGGGCCACTACTATGTTGATCCAGCCACTGGCGAACTAACCAAGTCCGCCTCTTCTTATGAGCATCCGCAGCCGCACGCCTGCTTTATTCAGTCGGTTGATGATGATTTGGTCAATGAAGGCGGCATTATGGACCTGTGGGTGCGTGAAGCGCGCCTGTTCAAATATGGTTCCGGCACAGGTTCCAACTTCTCGCATTTGCGCGGCGAGGGCGAAAAGCTCTCTGGCGGCGGTCGCTCATCCGGCCTGATGTCATTCCTCAAAATCGGTGACCGCGCCGCGGGCGCCATCAAATCCGGTGGCACAACGCGCCGCGCGGCCAAAATGGTGGTGGTTGATGTCGATCACCCTGATATTGAAGCCTATATCGACTGGAAGGTGAAGGAAGAGCAGAAGGTTGCCGCGCTGGTGACGGGCTCAAAGATCGTGAAAAACGCTTTGGCCGCTATCCTCAAGGCTTGTGTGAATTGCGAAGGTCAGGGCGAAGATTGCTTTGATCCGGCCAAGAATCCGGCTTTGAAGCGCGAAATTCGCGCTGCCAAGAAGAATTTGGTTCCGGAAAACCTCATCAAGCGCATCATCCAGTTTGCCCAGCAGGGCTATACGGATTTGCAGTTTGCAACATACGATACCGATTGGGATTCAGAAGCCTACCTCACAGTTTCGGGCCAGAACTCTAACAATTCCGTTTCGCTGAAGGATGATTTCCTGCGCGCTGTTGAAAAAGACGGTGACTGGAACCTCACGGCCCGTAAAGACGGCAAGGTGATGAAGACGCTGAAAGCGCGTGATTTGTGGGAGAAAATCTCCTACGCGGCGTGGGCATCGGCTGATCCCGGTCTCCACTACAACACCACGATGAACGACTGGCACACATGCCCCGCTGCTGGTCCCATCCGCGCCTCTAACCCGTGCTCGGAATATATGTTCCTTGATGATACGGCTTGCAATTTGGCCTCGCTGAACCTCATTCAGTTCCGTGGCAAGGATGGCACGTTCATTATCGAGGCTTACGAACATGCCGTCCGCTTGTGGACTGTCGTGCTCGAAATCTCTGTCGCCTTGGCGCTGTTCACGTCCAAGGAAATCGCGCGTCTGTCTTATGAATACCGCACTTTGGGTCTGGGTTTTGCCAACATCGGCGGCCTGTTGATGACCAATGGCGTGCCTTACGACTCCAAGGAAGGCCGCGCCATCTGTGGTGCACTTTCGGCCATTATGACTGGCGTTTCCTATGCTACATCCGCTGAAATGGCGGGCGAGCTGGGCACGTTCCAAGATTATCCGCGCAATGCTGACAATATGCTGCGCGTTATCCGCAACCATCGCCGCGCGGCGCATGGCATCAACCAAGGCTACGAAAAGCTGGCTGTTGAGCCAGTGGCGCTGATTGCCGAGGATTGCCCTGATGCGCGGCTTATCACTCATGCCCGCAACGCTTGGGATTTGGCTTTGAAGCTCGGTGAAACCCATGGTTTCCGCAATGCGCAGGCCACTGTTGTTGCCCCGACTGGCACAATCGGCCTCGTGATGGATTGCGATACCACTGGCATCGAGCCGGACTTTGCGCTGGTGAAGTTCAAGAAGCTGGCTGGCGGCGGCTATTTCAAGATCATCAATAATGCGGTTCCAGAAGCCTTGCGCACGCTTGGCTACAGCGAAGCGCAGATTGCGGAGATTGAAGTTTATGCCCTCGGTCATGGCAACATCAATCAGGCGCCGGGCATCAATGCCTCGTCCTTGCGCTCCAAGGGCTTCACTGATGAGCGCATTGAAGCCGTCAATGCTGGTTTGAAGTCCGCGTTCGACATCAAGTTCGGCTTCAACAAATATTCCGTTGGCGAAGAGTTCTGCCGCGATGTGCTGAAGTTCACCGATGCGCAGTTGAATGACTTCTCGTTTGATATGCTGGGCGCGCTTGGCTTCTCCAAGAAGGAAATTGAGGCCGCCAACATCCATGTTTGTGGTGCGATGACGCTGGAAGGCGCGCCGGGCCTCAAGAACGAGCATCTGCCGGTGTTTGATTGTGCCAATCCATGCGGCAAAATCGGCAAGCGTTATCTCTCTGTCGAAAGCCACATTTGCATGATGGCGGCGGCGCAGCCGTTCATTTCGGGTGCTATTTCCAAGACCATCAACATGCCAAACGAGGCCACTGTTGAGGATTGCAAGAACGCTTATCTCTTGTCTTGGAAGCTGGCGCTGAAAGCCAACGCGCTTTACCGCGATGGTTCCAAGCTCAGCCAGCCGCTCAATGCTTCGCTCATCGAGGATGAAACAGATGAAGATGCGATGGATGATTTCGTTGCCGCATCGCAGTCTGCCCGCACGGTGCAAATCACCGAGCGCATCGTGGAACGGATTATTGAGCGCGTTACGCGCGACCGTGAAAAGCTTCCCGGCCGCCGCAAAGGCTACACGCAAAAGGCGGTTGTGGGCGGGCACAAGGTTTACCTTCGTACCGGCGAATATGATGATGGCCGCATTGGCGAAATCTTCATTGATATGCACAAGGAAGGCGCCGCCTTCCGCGCCATGATGAACAACTTCGCCATCGCCATTTCGCTTGGCCTGCAATATGGCGTGCCGCTGGAAGAATATGTCGAGGCGTTCACCTTCACGCGCTTTGAGCCGGCCGGCATGGTGCAGGGCAATGATGCGATTAAGAACGCAACGTCGATACTCGACTATGTGTTCCGCGAACTTGCTGTTTCCTACCTCTCGCGCCATGATTTGGCCCATGTGGACACGTCGGATTTCACCAATACCTCGCTCGGCAAAGCCCAGCAGGGCGGCGATAACCACGCCGCCGTCTCCAAAGGCCTGACACGCGGCGCGACGCTCAAAGTCGTCTTGTCCGAGCCAAAAGGCTCGCTCGGCACCGCGCCAGCCGCACGCTCCAACATCACTTCAATAGGCTCGCTTGCGGTGAAATCCACCGTGCTGGAGTTGCACGAGGAGGCCACCGCCTTTAAGCGCGACTATGAGGAGCGGGCGAAGGAGTTTGAGGAAGAGTTGGCCGAGGAAGGCCATGCGGAAAGCTCTGTCACATCCCTCTTCACAGACGCCGCCGCAGCCAGCGCCACGTCCGCCAAAGCCGACGCCCGCAAAGTGGCCGAAGACCGCCGCGTGAAAGCGCTGATGCAGGGTTATACGGGGAACTCATGCTCGGAGTGCCAGAACTTTACGATGGTCCGGAACGGGACTTGTGAGAAGTGCGATACTTGTGGGTCAACGAGCGGATGTAGTTGAGGATAGGCCCGGAGGGACTCGAACCCCCGATCAGGTAGTGCGGAATGAATCTGGCCCGAGGGAAACCTCGGGCAGAAGTTTAACGAGGAACAAACGGGCAACCACATAACAATAGCTTTATATGCCCTAGAAATACCAAAGCCGATCCCAAGGGATCGGCTTTGGAAACCACGAAAAGGCAGAGCCCACGTGGGGCGAAGAGAAACGAAATCCTCTCCTCCTGTTGCAGGGATTTTATAGAGGGAGTCGGGTCTCCGAGTCGAGGTAGCTCTGGTTGAAACTGCCAAACGATGGAGAACATCATGGCCAAAAATGAAACCACGTCGAAATCGGTCGCCTCGAAAGCGTCAAAGCTATTGAGCAATCCAAGCACTTCTAAAGCAGTGA
>JANPBE010000490.1:0-7283 GCA_031430295.1 Phyllobacterium sp. | reverse complement strand
GGCCGGACGGTCAATCACCGTGCCTTCTGACAAAATCAATCCGACATCTGCGCCAGCGCGGCGGCGGTAATAGGCGGCCACGTTATCACCCGGAATGCCGCCCGGCGAGAACACGCGTGTCATGGGGGCCATGACAATTCGATTTTTCAGCTCAAGTGACTTGTAGCGAAACGGGCGGAACAATGTGTCGGTGGAAGCAGTCATGAAGGGTAGGCTCCGGTATGTTGATTTGAGCAAGTTGATTTGATTTTTGACTCAGTGGGCCTTAAGTATATTTTTTATACCTAGGTTCAAGAGTGCACTTTGAATTAACTAGGTATCGCGGAGGAAACTCAGATGAATGCAAAAGACCAGCCACAATTTTCGGCGGACTGCGCCTGCCGTGTGCTGTTTGAGCAGATCGCCGATAAATGGTCGATGATGGTGCTGAGTGTGCTGGATGACGGCCCTGTGCGGTTTAATGCGATAAGACGCCGCTTGGAGGGCGTGACCCAAAAGGCGCTGACGGAATGTTTGCGGCGGCTGGAGCGCAACGGCTTTATTTTGCGCCGCGTCATTCCCACGTCGCCCGTCGGGGTGGAGTATGAAATCACCGCGCTTGGCCGCCCCTTGCTGGCGCATTTGCAGGCGCTTTATAACTGGACTCATCAGAGCCTTGCTGACGTCAATCAGGCGCGTGTGACGTTCGATGGCAAGAAAGCCATTTAGATTCACATGCTGAGTTACGCGGATTACAATTATCTCCCACGAGGAACCATTGCCGTTCCGATGCGTTCTCTTATCAGCAGATAACGAGCCATTTTTACGGTTCGGGATTTGAGGAATACGCATCTTCACGAACAGGTAGAAAGGTCACATCATGACCCATTCCGTATCAATTCTCTCAACACTAGCCGCCGTTGGCATCAGTCTTGGTTCGCTAACCACGCCCTCATCCGCCATGTCCGTGATGGAAGTCGTCGGGCCGGTTGCGTCCACTAGTGACGTTGTCGATGTTGCGCAGCGTGATCGTTTTATCATTCGTGGCGGCGACGGCTATTATAATGGTCACCGTGGTTACAGAGGCTACCGCGATGGATATCGTCGCTCAAACGGCTATTGGTTCCCGCCGGAAGCTTTCCTGGGTGCATTGATTATAAACGGCATCATCCAAAATCAGCGCCCGGCCTATCGCCAGCAGTACCGTCAGCATCGCACGAACTATGGCGACGCACATATCCAATGGTGCCAGAGCCGATACCGCACCTATGACATCCGCACTGATAGCTATCAACCAAACTACGGTGGCCGCAAGCTGTGCAATTCACCGTATAATTGAGTTTGATTTAGGGAGTCCGGGTGGCGAGAGGTTGCTGCCCGGATTTTTTGTGGTCAGGTTTGATCGTTGTTCGGTCAGCATGTCTCGTAACTAGCTCGCACACCTCGTCAAGGCCGAAGGTAGTGGCTTTTTAGCGCCTCATCATCAACATGACGCCGCCCATCTTACAGTCTTGCTATTGTTCGTTTGAGCTTCCTCCGACAGTGCTTTGTCTGAAACGTGCATAAGCGTCACTTGAAATGGTGGCTTGGATGCACCTTCCACATTTTCGCCCTTCGCCTTTTCTTCCAACATGTCTTGTTCAAATAGCTTGTGAAATACGTCCTCAAGGCCAGATTCATATTTTACCGGTGGGATGATCAATTCCTCATTATCGTCAAAATACGAAAACTCTTGATTGATGTGGACTTCGTAGCATTCCTCAGGCGCCGCCTCACTTATTCGCTCTAAAGCGGAGATCAATTTCTTCAGTGCTTTTTTGTTCAGGTAAACCATCGCGCCGTAAGCGCTGATATTGGTAATGAGGCTGGTGCCATTTTCTGGGTTGACGAAGGCCTTTTGGGTATTGGTTGTCGTGTCGTCCATCATAAGCGTTCCTGTCTATTTATTCACAATCCGCATTGAATGGCACCTTAAACTGATGCTGCTACGGCCAATACTCCAACTTAAGTCACCGGCTCCGTTGTTCAAGTCAATATCGACCTGAATGAGATCGCCGACCATATACGCGTGATTGCGGCCAATTATTACCCCCGTTACGTCCAGAATATCTAAAAAATATGACTCCACGCCCAGAAACATAACTGTGCATGTTCGCATTTTATACTCTGGAGAGCCTTCGTAGTTCCAGTTCAAATCGTCTGTAGCAAATTCAAATATTTGCTGGCTCAAATCTATGTTTATGTTTTCAATTCTTACATCGTGCATCGAGAAAGAATTTAGGAACAGTATGGGGTCGGATATGTCTTCGCTTTTCATTTATTACCCCGAGACATTTTATCCGATAGCGCCGTTAAAGGTTTAGATTATTGGTCTAAAGTCGGACTTTTCACCCTTCAAAATTCACCACCGCCAGCGCAGACTCCACCGTCAGCTTCGCCGCCTCAAGCCCTTTGCGTGCTGCCACACTCCATTCATCACCGTTCATAAGGGCCGCCAGCGTTGCTCCCGCCATGGCATCGCCTGCGCCGGTGACATCCACAACTTGCGAAGGAGTCGGCGGGGTGAGTGATTGGACCACGCCATGGTCAATGACACAAACGGGTGCGCCGCCGTCTGACAGGATGGCGCAGGGCAGGCCGAGCGCGACAAGACCCGAAGCCAGCTCTTGTAGCGGGCTGAGATCCGCGTTTTCCCGCCCCAATATCGCCAACGCCTCACGGCGGTTCAGGAAGAGTCCGGCCAGTTGACCAAGCACAGGGCGCAAGCGCACGGCTTTAGCAGGCGAAATTGCCAGTGCGAATACTGGCGTGTTGCCGCTCAGTGCCAGCAGCTTTTCTATCGCTACTTCGGGCATGTTGGCATCCGTCAGTACTGCCTGACAGGCCGCTACGGCATCGCGCGTTGTACGGCGTGAGATTTGGCGGGGCAGGGAGGTCTCGTAAATATCCATGTCCGCGAGCGCCGCAACCACATCACCCTCCTTGGTCAAAAGCGCCGTATAACTGGCCGTTGTTCTATCCAAAAATGTCGATGACAGGTCCTCAAGTCCCGCACTCTTTGCCGCCGCCGCCACGCTATCGCCCGCCGCATCACCGCCGCGTACCGACAAAAGTGAAGCATTGACACCAAACTGTACCGCCACGCGAAGCGCGTTGAACACGCCGCCACCCGGTTCTTCCATCATTGCACCGGGTATTGACGCGCCAGCAATGAAAGGCTCACGCATCAAACCGCGCCGGTCGATATGCGCACCCCCGATGCCGAGCAGGCGCTTCCTCTGCGGGCTCGCGTTGGGCAGGCCTGTTTCAAGTAAGCCCGTCATCGTTTCGGGCCCCCGGAATTTGGCTGTCCGTGCTGTGCGAGTTTCCGTGCCAGATCAACCGAGCCGTGAAGGGCATTGGCCTTTGGCTCCACCAGCAGCGCCCGATTTTTTGTCGATAGACATGGCGCGAACAATTTCGCCAAACCGCCGAGCAATGCCACCCGTGTAATACCTCCCGCGACTATCGCATCCAGCGAGGCGTCAACATTCTGCGCCGCCTGCCTGACAATTAATTCGGCGTTCGCATCGTTGTTTGCTGAACACTCAAAAATCAGCGGCGCGAATTTGCCATAGTCCACCGGCTTTGCCGTTTGCGCAAACAATGTCAGGTTTTCCGGCGCATTTTCGAAGTGCGCCAAAATGGCCTGCGTTAGCTTAGTATGCGGCACCACTTTATCGTGCGCGAGTAATGTCATCTCCAAAGCCTCGCGGCCAAGGCGCGCGCCACCGCCTACATCGCTGAGCTGGAAGCCCCAGCCGCCAATGAGCCGCGTCGATGCGTCCGTACGGCACATGTAGGCGGAGCCTGTTCCTAAGATGGCAATCGCCCCGTCACCATCGCCGAGTGCACCTTGGAGCGCAATCGTCGCATCGCTGACTATATCACACAGCGCAAACGGCAGGGTGGCTTTCAGCTCCGCTGCGAACGTACCTACGTTTGCCCCCGCCAATCCAAGCACCGCCGCGCAGTTGGAAAGGACTGCGTCTGACAGGCCCGCCTCAACGAGCGCCTGGCTAACGCAGGACATTATATTGTCCCTCGCGCCTTGCAGGTTTGTCGTGATGTTAGCAGAGCCACCGGTGCCATTACCCAGCACCTTGCCCTCGCTCGTCGCCAGCGTAACGCGACACCCGGTGCCACCGCCATCCACGCCAACTACATATCCATTCCGTATCGCTTCCGCTTTCATTCCGTATCGTTTCCGTACTGATTCCGATCGTTCCGCGCACACTATTCGTCGCACGCGGGAATGCAAATCATGCGTCAAAATACAATGGAAAACTAACGGGGTGATTCTCCCTCCGATTGGTTTACGGTTGTAGTTGCCACCACTATTGAGGGAAAGTGAGTTTGAGTCAATAATGAAAACAAAAAAAGAACAAATATTTAAAATTTAATATAATCAATAAGTTAGATGACTTGCAAAATAAGAACAAACCAGATACAAACTTTTAACGGGCTGGATTATCCGCCCTTTAAGTATAGCACAGGGGTGTAGTATCATGGCTCAGAATTCATTGCGGCTTGTTGAGGATAATTCAGTGGACAAAACTAAGGCAATTGATGCAGCGCTCTCGCAAATTGAGCGCGCATTTGGCAAAGGCTCGATCATGCGGCTGGGCCGCAATGAGCAAATTGTGGAGATTGAAACCATCTCTACCGGCTCCTTAAGCCTTGATATTGCTCTGGGAATTGGAGGATTGCCCAAGGGTCGTATTATTGAAATTTATGGCCCTGAGAGCTCAGGTAAAACAACCTTGGCGCTGCATGTTTTGGCGGAGGCGCAAAAGAAGGGCGGCGTGTCAGCATTTATTGATGCGGAACATGCGCTTGACCCGGTTTATGCCCGTAAATTGGGCGTGGATTTGGAAAACCTGTTGATTTCGCAGCCGGATACCGGTGAGCAAGGTCTTGAAATTGCTGATACTTTGGTGCGTTCTGGCGCAATTGATGTGTTGGTTATCGACTCCGTCGCCGCGCTTACACCACGCGCTGAAATTGAAGGCGAAATGGGCGATTCTCTGCCGGGCTTACAAGCGCGTTTGATGAGTCAGGCTTTGCGTAAACTAACTGGGTCAATCTCTAAATCAAAGTGTATGGTCATTTTCATCAATCAAATTCGTATGAAAATTGGTGTGATGTTTGGATCTCCGGAAACCACAACTGGTGGTAATGCGTTGAAATTCTACGCGTCAGTGCGTTTGGATATCCGTCGTATCGGTGCCGTCAAAGACCGCGAGGAAGTCGTCGGCAATCAGACACGTGTGAAGGTTGTCAAAAACAAAATGGCGCCTCCCTTCAAACAGGTTGAATTTGATATAATGTACGGCGAAGGTATATCCAAAACCGGCGAATTGGTGGATTTGGGTGTAAAGACTGGCATTGTTGAGAAGTCCGGCTCGTGGTTCTCGTATAATTCGCAGCGTTTAGGCCAAGGTCGTGACAATGCCAAAATCTTTTTGAGGGACAATCCAGCCGTTGCCAACGAGATTGAGGCTACGCTGCGACAGAGTTCTGGACTTATTGCGGAAAAGCTGTTGGATAAAATGTCTGACAATGACAAGGATGCGGCCTCTGAGTGAGTTGCCGGGGATTTTGTTTGAGTTTTGAGAAGACGGCCGGATATTTCGGCCGTTTTTCGTTCTTTGGCGATTATATAGGCATCGGGTTTATGGACAGAGTGCCGGTTGCTGGTTAAAAGCCTTCATCAAAATTAAGTGCGGGCATGGCAGCGCATCAGGCGAAGGTGAATTTATGAGCGGCGTCAATGAGATACGGTCAGTTTTTCTCGAGTATTTCAAGAAAAATGGTCACGAAGTTGTAAGCTCGTCGCCGCTCGTCCCGCGCAATGATCCAACGCTTATGTTTACAAATGCTGGCATGGTTCAGTTCAAAAATGTTTTTACAGGTTTGGAACAACGACCTTACAATAAGGCGGTTACAAGCCAAAAATGTGTTCGTGCTGGCGGCAAGCACAATGATTTGGATAATGTTGGCTATACTGCTCGCCATCATACTTTCTTTGAAATGCTTGGAAATTTTTCATTTGGTGACTATTTCAAAGAGCGGGCCATTGAGCTTGCTTGGAACTTGCTGACTAAAGAATATGCTTTAGACGCCAAAAATCTGTTGGTGACTGTCTATCATACAGATGATGAAGCTGCGTCTTTGTGGAAGCGTATTGCAGGCCTTTCTGAGGACCGTATCATCCGCATTCCAACGTCTGATAACTTCTGGGCGATGGGTGATACTGGTCCTTGCGGCCCTTGTTCTGAAATTTTCTATGACCATGGGGATAAAATTGCCGGTGGTCCTCCCGGAAGTGCTGATGAAGATGGCGATCGCTTTATTGAAATTTGGAACAATGTGTTCATGCAATTTGAACAAGTTACCAAAGAAGAGCGCGTGCCATTGCCGCGCCCCTCTATTGATACTGGAATGGGGCTTGAGCGCATTGCCGCGGTTTTGCAAGGTCAACATGAAAACTACGATATCGATCTTTTCCGCGCCTTGATCCGTGCCTCGGAAGAGTTGACCAACGTTCCAGCGCAAGGCGTAAATCGTGCGAGCCATCGCGTAATTGCTGATCACTTGCGCGCATCGTCGTTCCTAGTTGCCGATGGTGTGCTTCCTTCAAATGAAGGCCGTGGCTATGTGTTGCGCCGCATTATGCGCCGCGCTATGCGCCATGCGCAGTTACTGGGCGCACGCGACCCGTTGATGCATAGGCTTGTTCCGGCGCTGGTCAAAGAAATGGGGCTGGCTTATCCCGAGTTGGTGCGTGCTCAGTCGTTAATCACTGAGACATTGAAACTTGAGGAAACTAAATTCCGCAAGACTCTTGAGCGTGGTCTTGGGTTGCTTGGTGATGCGACCGAGGGAATGGAATCTGGCGGTGAGTTGGACGGACACGTAGCTTTTAAACTCTACGACACGTTTGGTTTCCCGTTGGATCTCACGCAAGATGCGCTTCGTCAGCGTGGCATTACTGTAAACACCACTGCGTTTTCGGCCGCCATGGAGCGTCAAAAGGCCGAAGCTCGTGCGAACTGGTCTGGATCTGGTGATACCGCAACTGAAAAAGTGTGGTTCACTGTCAAGGACCGCGTTGGCGTAACTGAGTTTCTTGGCTACGAAACAGAAAAAGCCGAAGGTGTCGTCACTGCATTGGTTAAGGATGGTGCTGAAATTTTATCCGCCCTAACCGGCGATGAGATTGCCATCATTGTGAACCAGACACCATTTTATGGCGAGTCCGG
>JANPBE010000489.1:0-9211 GCA_031430295.1 Phyllobacterium sp. | reverse complement strand
GATAATGCCCACCAGAAGCGCCTTTTGCTCGCCCGTTGATGACTGACCTGCTGGCATATTCTTTGGCCGGTGAAATACCGCCAGATCGCTCCGGTGCGGCCCGTCCAGCGTCCGCCCTGCTGCTCTGTCACGGTGGCGGTTTTTGGCTAAAGACTGGCGATACTCATCCTCAATATCAGCCGCATTCACGCCATGAAGCAGCATTTCTTCGATCATGCCCTCAGGGGCTAAATCAGCTTTTGGAAAGGGGCCGTCATCAGGAAACTGGTCCATCATCGCGCTTAAAAGCCGGACAAGTTCAACCCGCGCCGCAGCGATTCCTGTAGCATATTCAGCAAGTTGCGTCTCAATGGCGTCATACCAGCGTTGATCATCGCGCCCTTCTTCAAACAGGCGATTGCGTGACTTCATGGCACGTTCAAAATCCAGTGAGCGCTGACCATGCAGCGGATCAATGGCTAAAACCAGCCGGTCGATAAAGCGGCGCCGGTCCGCAGCAGGGCCGGAAAAAAGCCCGTCCATTTGGGGCGTAATCCACACCACACGGACATAATCAGTCAGCGCATCCGTGCTGCGCTGCGCTGCGCCATTGACCTTCAACTTCCGCGCCGAATCGCCGCCGGGTGTCTCGCCGAAAGTGCCGGTACCAAGTGAAACTTCGCCCTCGTCATTTTCGATCAGTGCATTAATCGCAAAGCCATTGGCAGAGTCCACCCGCGCCACGTCCGACAAAACGGCCCGGCGCATCCCTCGCCCCGGCGATAGAAATGAAACGGCCTCCAAAAGATTAGTTTTGCCTGCGCCATTTTCGCCCGTGATAACAACATGTTGCCCGCCAAGAGGAAGCTCTAGGCGGGCATAATTACGAAAGTCCACGAGATTAAGTTGGCGCAGTTTAACCCGCATTGCGATTGATTACACCCGCATCGGCATCAGCACATATAGCGCGCCGTCATCTGCTGCATCGCGGATGAGCGTCGGCGAACCAGAGTCTGCAAGCATGAAAACCGCCTCGCTGCCTGAAAGTTGACTGGTGATATCAAGCAGATATTTGGCATTAAAGCCAATATCGATGTTGTCTGAACCATATTCCGCCGCCAATTCCTCAGAGGCGCTGCCTGAATCTGGATTATTGACCGTCAATGTCACCAAACCATCAGCAATCGCCATTTTAACAGCACGACCGCGCTCGCTCGAAATCGTCGAAACACGGTCCACCGCATTGGCGAAACTCTGGCGGTCAATGGTCATTTTCTTGTCATTGCCGGACGGGATAACGCGCTGATAATCGGGAAACGTGCCGTCGATGAGTTTGGACGTCAACACCACGCCGCCAATAGTGAAGCGGATTTTGGAATCGGACAATTCTACCGTCATAATCATATCCGGATCATCGCCGAGCTTCTGCAATTCGGCCACGGTCTTACGCGGAATGATGATGCCGGGCATGCCTTCAGAACCGGATGGCGCGCCAACTTCGGCGCGTGCCAAACGATGGCCATCTGTGGCGACAGCGCGCAGCTTCAAATCGCCGCCAGATTCGATTGTGTGTAGATAAATACCGTTGAGATAATAGCGGGTTTCCTCGTTGGATATCGCAAATTGTGTCTTATCAATCAGACCCTTAAGTGCTGTCGAGTTCATACGGAACTGATGCGTGAAGGTTCCGGAAGTAAGCTCAGGAAAGTCAGATTGCGGCAGGCATTGCAGGCGGAAATTCGAACGGCCCGAGATCACAGTCATTGACGTGCCCTCAGGATTGGTCGCCAATTGCACCTCGCCGCCATCGGGCAATTTGCGCACGATTTCGTAGAGCAAATGTGCTGGCACTGTCGTCGCGCCAGACTGCTCAACCATTGCGCCGGTAGACTCGTTAATCTCTAGATCAAGGTCAGTCGCCTTCAATTCCAAATTGGAGCCATCGGCGCGGATGAGCACATTGGACAATATCGGAATTGTGTTGCGCCGCTCAACAACGCGGTGAACATGGTTGAGGGTTTTCAGGAGATTGGAACGCTCAATGGTAACACGCATGACAGACTTTCAAGTTCAAAAAAGGTTGGTTGCGGCCAAGTAACCGCTACCCATGGCGGAGGGTTTCCGTGAAGCCCTAAATGAGCGGTAATCTAGCAAAAACGCAAGTGCAGTGATGCAGCATTGCCAAAATCAGCAATGAATTACGGGGAAAACCTGTGGCTTTCCCCGTCGAATTACATCTGCTCTTGAATGAGCCGTTTTAGCAGCTCCATCTCCTGCGATAATTTTGCATCCGTACCCATTTGGCCTTCGATTTTGCGCACCGCATGAAGCACTGTTGTATGGTCACGGCCACCAAAGCGACGCCCGATTTCGGGCAGCGAGCGCGGCGTCATCATCTTGGCCAAATACATGGCCACTTGGCGCGGACGTACGATGATGCGCGTGCGGCGGTTGGACAAAAGGTCCGAGCGCGGCACATTATAGTGGCGGGAAACAACGCGCTGAATGTCTTCAACGCGCACACGCTTTGGCTCGCCGTTGCGAATAAGATGGCCAAGATACTCCTCGACGCGCTCAACAGTCATGTCCGGTTCAAATGTCTGGCGGAACAGAAGTTGGTTAAAGGCTCCCTCCAAATCGCGACCACTGCCGGTTACGGTTTTGGCCACATGGTCCAGAATATTGTCCGGTATGTTTAGCGAGGCATCCTCGGCTTGCGCTGCCGCCAAACGACGCTTCAATATATCAAGCCGCATCGCATAGTCAGGCGCGCCAACTTCTAAAGCCACGCCGCCCTGAAGGCGAGAGCGCACACGCGGGTCTAGGCTTTCCAGCTCCGAAGGCGGGCGATCCGCAGCCACAACAACTTGGCGTGCGCTATCAATCAGCATATTCACCAGATGGCAAAACTCGTTTTGAATGGCCTTGCCTTGCAAAAATTGCATGTCGTCAATGATAAGAAGATCAATATCGCGCAGCTGCTCTTTGAATGACAGCGCACTGTTATCGCGAATGGCCGTTGCAAAGCGCCACATAAAATACTCGGCAGTGAGGTAAACCACACGAGCTTTCGGATTGCGCTGCACAGCTTCTGTAGCAATGGATTGCAAGAGGTGGGTCTTACCAAGGCCAACCGAGGCATGAATGAAAAGTGGATTAAAACGCACCGCGCCGGTGCCAGACTCAGCGACGGTACGCGCTGCGGCGTGGGCAACACGGTTTGACGAACCTTCTACGAAGTTTGCGAATGTATAACGAGGGTCGAGAGCGGAACCGACAGAAGGGTCACGCAATGCCTCAGCACCGGAGTTGACGGTAACAGGCTTGCGATCTTTATTCGGCGCTTGCGGCGCGGTTAGTGCCTTGGCAGGGCGCGTTGCGTCCATGTCAATTGTGGTTGGCGCGTCCATGCCAGCGCGTGTTGCTGTTCGCACAACGATTTCAACTTTTAGCACTTCGGGAAACTCGATGCGCCATAGTTCGGAAATCAAGTCCATATAGTGATTGCTAATCCAAGCGCGCAAAAATGGTGTCGGCACGGTGAGCCTGACAATGCTCTTGGATGTCTCCGCCAATTTCAAGCGGCCAAACCATGATGAATGAACTTCGCTGCCCAATCGCGCCTTAAGCTGGGCTTGGACGCGCTCGAACGCAACAACTGCATCTGGCTTGTTCATTATGGCTGCATCCCCTCGTCCGCCCACAAAAAGTGACCGAACCAACTCTTGTGTATCTGTGTCTGTATTTGACCCGAAAACTGAATTCACACTATCTAACGCCACGGATCTGTACCCTTTACACTGCACTGCACTAAAACCGAGATTGTTTGTTTTTACCGCACAAAACATCGCCCTCGGAAGTAACGCCGGTTGCCTTGTGTCTTGCCTGATACAAATTTCCCCCTCAAAAAGGACAAAAAAATACGGTCGCAAAATATGTCTTTGCGCTTTCACCGTTACCGGTTCCGGAGTTTTTTGGGCTCTTAACCGCCCCCTTTGATAATTTGAAACTACAAAATTGATTGCCCCTGCCGCAAGCCCTTGTTTAGAGTTTTTTAACGATTTGGCAGTCGCGGTTGCAGCTGATAGCTCCGATGAAATATTGGTTAATGCAGTAAGTATCGGTGATTCAAAGCGTTTTCATCGCTGCAATAATTCGGAGCGGTTGAATCTGTCGACTAACAAAAATATTTAATTTTTTATCTTGACACAGGTAGCAGCCAATCACACCGCCACTTTTGTGGATAGCCTGTGGATAACCATCTGTAACTATATGATTTATAACAATAAATACTGATAGCTAAATTGTTACCAATTAGGAAATTGGAGGCGAGAAAGTATTATTGAACGCAGCTAATATGACGTTGGGGAAATCAATATTTTCTAACAAAAAAATAAAAACCCGGCCAATGACCGGGTTTTCAAACAAGAATTTGCAAAAAATATTATGCGCCGACGTGGGCGACTCGCTTGCTCAAACGGGATACCTTGCGGGCAACCGTGTTAGCGTGAATAACGCCCTTTGAGGTGCCGCGCATCAATTCAGGTTGCGCTGCCTTGAAGGCCGCTTGTGCTGCTACCTTGTCACCGGAAGCAATAGCCTCTTCGACCTTGCGCACAAAAGTGCGAATGCGCGAACGGCGCGCCTTGTTAACTTCTGTGCGTGCGGCGATCTTGCGGGTCGCCTTTTTGGCCGAAGATGTGTTGGCCATGGATGCCTCGTTTTGTTATGCCAGCATTCATTTGTGAATGTGACGAAATTAAAGGGGCGACCGAGAGGCCGCCTGATGTGCGGGCTGTATAGTGGAGGTTGGCCCATGCGTCAACCAACAAATCGGCTAATATCCGCCTTAGTAAATCCTTTGTTCGCTCATGGCCCCTTGCGCACCGGTTTTATATTTTTGGCGTTCCTTCCAGAAAGTAATTTTTGCTTTTCAGAAGGCAATTTTTGGCATTGTGGGCAGAAAAAGCTTGAACGGCCGTTTTGAACTTGCCGTGTGACGGTTCCATTGCACGATTCGCGCTGACAGGCTTCATCCTCGCGATCATAAACAGAGAAACGATGCTGGAAATAGCCCAACGTGCCATCCGTCTGGCGGTGATCGCGCAGGCTGGAGCCACCGGCTTCGATGGCCTCGGACAATACATCGCGAATTGATTGCGCCAAAACGTCAGCTTTTGCACCTTTCAACGTTCCGCTCGCCGCAAAGGGTGAGAGGCCCGCGCGCCACAAGGCCTCGCACACGTAGATATTGCCAAGTCCGGCAATATTTTTTTGATCCAGTAGCGCAGCCTTAAACGTTGTGTTCCGCCCCTTGAACAATTCCGTAATCATTTTACCCGATAGGACATTGCCCAGAGGCTCAATGCCTATGGATGACAAAAGCGGATGGCTGTGCGCAGCGCCAGCTTCCGCCAGAAGCATAAAGCCGAAGCGGCGCGGGTCATTATAGACAATGCGCACGTTCCCGGCATTCGGATGATTCAAATGAAAGATAACATGATCGTGCGCCGCGAGCTTTGAGCGAGGGTGATGAAATTCGCCCTGCTGCAACTCATCATCGGTCGTTTCAACGCGGTACGACCCGCTCATACCAAGATGGGAAATAAGCGTCAGCCCATCATCAAATGTGACAAGCAGATATTTAGCCCGCCGCGATAGTGAAATGATCGACTTGCCCTCAAGGCGTTCCGCCAATCTATCTGGAAAGCGAAAGCGCAAATCCTTGCGGCGCAGTTCAAGCCGCGTTACGCGCGCGCCTTCCATTGAGGGCGCAAGCCCGCGCTTTACTGTTTCGACCTCGGGTAATTCAGGCATGATAACCCATCATAATTTCGGCATGAAGGAGTTGCCATGCGGACCGGCAGCAATGCCAAGATGATCCGCTATTGTTTCGCCAATATCGGCAAATGTATCACGAATGCCGCATGTGCCCGATGCGATACCAGTACTATACATCAAGATTGGAACACGCTCCCGCGTATGCTCAGTGCCGCGCCATGTCGGGTCACAGCCATGGTCCGCGGTGAGTATCATCAAATCTCCGTCGCGCATTTTAGCCATTGCTTCCGGTAAACGGGCGTCAAAAGTTTCAAGTGCATGGGCATAGCCCGGCACGTCACGGCGGTGGCCAAATAGCATGTCAAAATCGACGAAGTTGGTGAAAACCAAATCGCCGTCCTTGGCGTCTTCCATGGCAACGAGTGTTTTCTCAAACAGCGCCATATTGCCATTGGCCTTGCGCTCCTCAGTCGTGCCTTGGTGCGCATAAATATCGCCGATTTTACCTATCGCGATAACATTGCGGCTGGCGGCTTTTAAACGATCAAGCAGCGTCGGCTCTGGCGGCAACACCGAATAGTCCTTGCGGTTTCCGGTGCGCTCAAAATTGCTTTTGTTTGTACCAACAAACGGGCGGGCTATGACACGGCCGATATTATAGCCATCCAGATATTTGCGGGCGATTGCGCACAATGAATAAAGTCGCTCTAGGCCAAACGCCTCTTCATGCGCGGCAATTTGCATGACGGAGTCTGACGAGGTGTAAAAAATTGGCTTTCCAGTGGCGACATGCTCCTCGCCATACTGTTCAATAATATCTGTTCCCGAGGCATGGCAATCACCCAAAATACCATCAATCTTTGCCTCAGCACATATAGCTTTGATCAGATCAGCAGGAAATGTTGGAATCGCATCAGGGAAATAGCCCCAATCAAATTGAACCGGCACACCGGCGATTTCCCAATGACCGGATGGCGTGTCCTTGCCATGCGAAGTTTCGCTCGCTGCACCCCACATGCCCGTGGGCTGAATATTGCTGGAAAATCCGGTTGGCATTTGCCCGCTGGCCAAAAGCGCAGCATGGCCAAGTCCTAATCGGGCTAGGTTTGGCAGCAAAAGCGGTCCGGCCCGCAGTCCGTCTTTATCACCTTGTGATGCATCACAGGCGGCGGCAATGTGGCCAAATGTATTTGCGCCTAAGTCACCATAAGCGTCAGCATCGGGCGCACCGCCAATTCCAAATGAATCCAGAACAAATAGAAATGCGCGTGCCATAAAGTCTCCCTTTTCCATCAAATAGGATGCTTGAGTGCCGATGTCCAACTATGCTGCGCTGATTCGACAAATCGTGTGGAAAGAAGTGAAATGCCGTCAATTGATTTTAGAAAACTTTGGATGTTTCTGCTTCTTACACTGTCTGTTGTTTTTCTAAGCGTGCCTATAAGCCACGCGGATTGGCGCAAGGACCTTGGTACATTTCGCCTCGGTATGGTGGAAAGCACAGCACATCAATTGTCACCGACCGAGCTTTTGAAGGTGCGTGAAGCCTTTTCCAAAACGCTGTCTATGCCGGTTGAAATCATCCAGATGCGTGATTTTCCAACACTAATTGATGCGCAGGCCAGCTCCAGAATTGAGTATGCCGTTTATTCCGCAGCAGCATATTCTACCGCGTGGATAAGCTGTGAATGCATCACACCACTTGTTGCGCCTGTTGGTCTCGATGGCTCGCTTGGCACAAGAACGACACTATTTTTGGACAAGTCAGTTTCACTGGCAAATCTGGTGACATCAAAGGGAATTGCAATTTCCGGCAAAGATTCGTTGACCGCCTTCGGCGTACCGCTCTCTGAATTTGTGAGCGCAAATGGAGCTTTGAAGGGCGATGAGGCATGGTTGAAGTTTTTCGACAATGGCGATGATGCGATTACCGAAGTTAAATCCGGTAAGGCGGATGGGCTTTTCGCATCAATCCCCGCAAATCAAACAGATAAGCAAGTGTTAGACCCGAGCGATGCCCTCCAAAACGCCCTGTTAACGAGCGGGCGGGAATTTGTGCCGGCTTGGCGCTCTCAGGTGATACCGTTTGGGCCCCACGCCATTCGTAAAAATCTCAACCCGCAGGTCAAAGAGTTGCTTCTGAGTTTTCTTGTGGGCTTGGCAGCCAGCGATCCCGTTTTGTTTGAGCTATTATCCGAGCCCAAAGCGGCTAGTTTTGCACCTATCAGCCCTCAAGCCTATGCGCCTTCAATCAATGCAGTAAGGGCCCTTGCCGCCTTTTCTAAGCAGCAAAAGCCCTAACAAGTGCAAGAAGTTTTACCATTACCGGTATTTAGCAGTCGTTACATGTCAGGTTATCGGTGGTACGAGGGCGCAAATAATAGACTTCCGACATGTCAATTGCCGCATAAGATCCATTTGCGTCCGACTTATTCTTGGTCAAAGACCATGCTGTCACGGACCGGTACTCGAGCTTTGTCTGAACCTTTACAAGGAAGGTGCTTGGAACCAAAAGCTTCGGGGGAATGCCTGTGACCGCAGATCCAGCCGCAAATGGCTTAGAGGCTGTGGTATCGACCATTTGCCGGGACCAAGACACAGTCGCCGCGCCAGCAGCACTGATAGTTATGCCAGTAGCAATGATTGTTGGCTTCGCAAGATTGTAGGGTTGCAATGTTGCCTTCCCAATCTTCAAAATATCTTCGATAGTGGCCTTATCAAGCGCTCCTTGGTCAACCTGCGCGATCAAGTCCGCACTGGCGCTTGCCGAACGGCCTACTTTTTTATTCAGTTGCAGGCCGCGAGATATCTCCATCGTGCCCAGATACAGCGTTATGAGGAGAGGCGCTATAAATGCGAACTCAATGGCAGCGGCGCCTCGCTCGTCTCCATTAAATCTGCGCAGCCAATTATTGGCATAGCTACGTATTTTTTCATTCATCGCGATTAGCATGGCGTATTCCTCTGCCGAAATTTTTGGTCCACAGGCTTCTTCAAATTAGAGATAAGGCTCAACTCGCCAGGTGGCGCTGGAGTAGAGCAGCATCTTTTTACCAGGCAGACTGGACATATATGAGCTCAGCAAATCTGTGATGACCGGCCAGCGGTAGAAAACTCGTAGGTGGTTGATTGTGGTTGGACCACCAAGCGCCACTGTGAACCCAGATGTATTGATGTCACCTGTTCCGGTGTAAGGTTTGGTCGTTGGAACTGCCCCGTAAGTCGCATATTCTTTCAGGTCTATATCAAGGCCTGGACATCCAGATGGTGCCATAAATTGTAAGGCGGTGCATATTCTGTTCCGCACCTCAGCGGGGGTCGCATCAGCCGGCTTCATTTGGCCAGTACGCATAAGACGGGAAACATCGTCAGTGACGTTTGCCATGACCTGCTGCTCAGTAAACGAAACGCACACTTCAATGATGGCAAAAACCAGCATAGCGAACGGAAT
>JANPBE010000488.1:0-6636 GCA_031430295.1 Phyllobacterium sp. | reverse complement strand
CCCCTTCAGGCGCAAATCTTGTACCACCGCGCCCCAGCTAATAATCTTGGCCGTCAAACCACCACCAGATATCTCAACAATTTGAACGGCATCACCATCCGCTGTCTGTCCAAAAATATCCATGAAAATACTCCAAAATTGCTAGCCACACTGGTAGTGCGCGAAACCTCAAAACACAATGCAATGCGCATGTGACAATCACGCAAAATACCAACCTGTAACGAAACGGACTTTCGGGCTTTCCCAATTCGTCAAAAAAGGCTAGACAGCGCCGAACTGCACTGGTGTTGGGCGTTTATTACCCCTATCTGCACGCCAGTCTCCACCAATTAGATGAGGTTTTGCCCGTGTCGTCCACATTTGACAAAGTTGCTGATATTATTGCTGACACCAGCGAAATTGATCGTGATAGCATCACACCAGAAAGCCATACGATTGATGATTTAGGCATCGACAGCTTGGATTTCCTCGATATCGTGTTCGCAATCGATAAGGCTTTCGGCATCAAAGTGCCGCTTGAGCAATGGACTCAAGACGTCAACGAGGGCCGTGCGCCAACGGAAGAATATTTCGTTCTCAAGAATCTCTGCGGTAAAATCGACGAGCTCGTCGCTGCCAAGAAGGCATAGATTGAAGGCGTGATTTCAGGCATGAATGGCAATGATGTTCTCATCACCGGCATAGGCCTCCTTTCGACATTAGGCGAAGGGACAGACGCAAACTGGGATGCGCTAAACGCCAACAGCGCTCCACGCCTCAACACTGAGAACTTTGCGCCTTACGTTGTGCATCCCTTGCCTGAGGTTGACTGGGCATTGCAAATCCCGCGCAAAGAACAGCGCCAGATGGAGCAATGGCAGCGTTTGGGCACCTATACAGCAGGCCTTGCCCTTGCAGACGCTGGCATGAAGGAAAACGAGGCACTTACAACCTCGATGGATCTCATCGTTGCCGCAGGCGGCGGTGAGCGTGATGTCAGCGTTGATACCCAAATTCTCGATGCGTCTCGCACTCGCAATGACCGCGATGTGATGCTCAACGAAAAGCTCACCACCGAATTACGCCCAACGCTTTTCTTGGCCCAGCTTTCCAATCTGCTGGCGGGCAATATCTCCATCGTGCATCAAGTCACCGGCTCTTCACGCACGTTCATGGGCGAAGAGGGCGCAGGCATTTCTGCGCTTCAAACCGCCGTTGCCCGCATTAGTTCCGGCCAAAGCACGCACATATTAGTCGGCGGCGCCCTCAACGCCGAACATTTGGACATTTGCCTGTCCTACGAACTCAACGGGTTTCTGAAAAGCGACGGCTGGTCGCCCTTGTGGGCTCGTCAAGGCAGCGCAGGCGGCGGCGTTATCACCGGTTCCGGTTCTGCATTCTTAGTTCTCGAATCGAGAGCGCACGCAGAAGGTCGGGGCGCACGCGCTTACGCCAAGCTGGCTTCAGTGTCCGGCAATCAAGCAGCGCGCAATGGCGATTTGGAACAGAGCATCAGCTCCGTTCTTGAAAATGTCAGCCCATCAGGCGCGGACATCCTCTACACTGGAGCCTCAGGCGCGCATGAGGCAACAAGGGCCGAGGTCGCTGTCGCACCCTACGGCACAGCCGTTCGCGGCTTTGCGGGCGTCACAGGCCATATGAAAGAAGCGCAGTTCCCGTTCGCAGTCGCGCTTGCCGCTCTTAGCGTGTCCAAGCGAGCTAGCCTGCCGCCCATTGATGCGACACATGAAAAAGCCGCGCCAAAATCAATCGATAGTGCGTTGGCGCTCACCGTTGGCTATCATCGCAGCGAAGGCGCTGCCCTTGTGACAAAGGCGTAATTTTGATGGCAAGCCATTATAAAGATCATCTAGGCCGCCCGCTCGTTGCAGTCACAGGAATTGGCGTTGTCACGTCCTTGGGCCAAGGCAAGGAAGACAACTGGGCAGCACTGACATCTGGCCAATCCGGCATCCACACCATCACCCGCTTCCCGACCGATTTGCTGAATACCCGCATCGCCGGAACCGTGGATTTCCTCGATGCCAGCTTGAAGGGCGCATCGCTGCTATCTTTGGCGCTTGCCTCCTCCGCCGCTGAAGAAGCCATTGCCCAATCCGGACTTTCCGGCCCCTTCGGCGGACCATTGTTTCTCGCCGCCCCGCCTGTTGAACTCGAATGGCAACATCGTTTCGCACTAGAGCGCGAAATTGCTGCCGATAGCCCTGCTGGATATGAGCGTATGCTCAAAGTCTGCCGCGCCAACCGCCACCCTGACTTTTTCGATGCCGCCCAATTCGGTGCCATCGCAGATCGTTTGCAGGCAAAATTCGGCACACGCGGCCTGCCCGTAACGCTGTCAACCGCCTGCGCATCCGGAGCAACGGCCATCCAGCTCGGCGTGGAGGCCATCCGTCGCGGCGAGGCCACACGCGTTTTGTCCATCGGCACAGATGGTTCTGTCGGCGCGGAATCGCTCATCCGCTTCTCGCTTTTGTCGGCACTATCCACACATAATGACCCGGCCCACAAAGCCGCCAAACCCTTCTCCAAAGACCGTGACGGCTTTGTAATGGCTGAAGGCTCTGCTGCGCTGGTGATGGAGCCGCTCGAAAACGCCATAGCACGCGGTGCCAAAATACTTGGCATTCTCAAAGGTTGCGGCGAAAAGGCCGATGATTTCCATCGCACCCGCTCCAAGCCGGATGCTTCGCCAGCAATCGCTGCAGTTCGCGCCGCCTTGGCTGATGCCGGTGCAGACGAGCAGTCAATCGACTATATCAACGCCCACGGCACTTCGACGCCTGAAAACGACAAGATGGAAGCGCTGGCAATCTCGACAGTGTTCGGCGAGCGGATCGCCAACATTCCTGTCTCGTCCAACAAGTCGATGATTGGCCACACGCTTACTGCCGCAGGCGCTGTTGAGGCAGCATTCTCACTCCTCACGATGCTGCACGGCATCATCCCGCCCACAATAAACTACGATGTTCCGGACCCCGCAATTCCGCTGGATACGGTGCCCAATGTGAAGCGCGACGCAGACGTTTCTATGGTGCTTTCCAACTCGTTTGGCTTTGGCGGGCAAAATAGCTGCCTTGTCATGGCACGCGAAGCACACTAATCCCCTTTTACGATAATATTTGAAAAGGACCGCCGCATATGCGCGCCCTACAGCTAATTGAAGACCGCCGCATCGAAGTGCGTGATGTTGATGCACCTGCCGCACCTGGTGCTGGCGAAGTCACCGTCGATATTAAGGTCGTCGCCCTCAACCACATTGACGTTTGGGGCTGGCGCGGCATGGCGTTTGCCAAGCGCACGTTGCCACTCACCATCGGCGCGGAAGCCTCCGGCGTCGTGTCTGCCATTGGCGCAGGCGTTTCCAATGTTCTGCCCGGCCAGCTTGTCTCCATCTATGGCGCGCGCATTTGCGGCCTTTGCAAGCCATGCCGCGAAGGCCGCGATAATTTGTGCGAACATGTTTCCGGCGTTCATGGCTTCCATCTCGGCGGCTTTGCCTGCGAGCAGGTCAACATCCCTGCCCGCCAATTGGTACCCGCCCCTCCGGGCGTTACGGACATTGGCGCAGCGGTAGCCCCTGTTACCTTCGGCACAGTCGAACACATGCTGTTCGACAATGCCAAGCTCCAGCCGGGCGAAACCATTCTCATCCATGCGGGCGGTTCTGGCATCGGATCTGCTGCCATTCAGCTCGCCAAGAAAATTGGCTGCACGGTCATCACTACAGTTGGCTCAAACGATAAAATCGAAAAAGCCAAAGCGCTCGGCGCTGACCATTTCATCAACTATCGCGAGGACCGCTTCGAGGGCGTTACCCGCAAACTCACCAAGAAAAAGGGCGTGGACGTCGTGTTCGAGCATGTCGGCGCGGATACGTGGGCGGGTTCAATGCTCTGCATGAAGCGCGGAGGACGCCTCGTTACTTGCGGCTCGACGTCTGGCGTTTCCACCACCATCAATCTCATGATGCTGTTCCAACAGCAGCTTCGCCTGATAGGCTCCTTCGGCTGCCGGATGGAAAACATGGCAGATGCCATGCAGAAAATGGCGCAAGGCATGGTCCATCCGGTTATCGACACCGAAGTGGATTTCGCAGGCATTGATAAAGCCTTGCAGCGCATGGAAACCCGCGATGTGTTCGGCAAAATTATCCTGCGGGTGGCGTGACATCAATTCTTGACTTGCCATACTTTGTCCATACAGTGTATGTATGAGGTGGATAGTATGGAATGAAGAAAAGTCGAAATTGCTTCGTGATGATCCAACGCGAGGCGATGTTGGATTTGAGGAATATGCTGCGGCGATTGTGAACGGGGATATCCTTGATGAGATACCCAATCCAAGCGCCAGGTTTCCACACCAAACGATGTATATTATTCGGATTCTAAATTACTCCTACGTCGTTCCCTTTGTTGGCGACGAGAACGAAATTTTTCTCAAAACTCTATACCCGAGCCGAGACTACACGAAAATCTATCTTGAGGATAAGAAGAATGGGTAAAGAACCTTACGTTGGTGCGTATATCGACGAAGAAGAGCGCGAGTTGATTGAGGCGATCAATGAGGCCGTCAGCGTGCCCGGCTATGTGCCTGGCCCCAGCAGCCTCACACCTGAAAGTCTCAAAGAGCTTCAAGAAGCCGCCCGTTTCACACTGAATGAAATTCGTGAAAAAAACGAGCAGCGCACGAAAATCTCACTGCGTGTAACAAATTATGATCTGGAACGCTTAAAGGCGCGGGCGAAACGCGAGGGTATGCCGTACCAAACGCTCATCAACTCAATTCTGCACAAAGCAGTAGCAGGCTAAGCATTTGAAACTCGCACTCTATCGTCTCTGGCGCAAATTCCGCCATGTTGAAATGTGGCTAGTCGCGCAGTTGACGTTCCTCATCCTTCGTCTTCTTAGCTTTCTGCCACCAGTCGCCGCGACGAATCTGCTGGACCGCACCGCGCGTCGCATCGGCCCGCTGTTTGGCCGCCACCGCGTTGCCATGGCGAATATCCGCGCCGCCTTTCCGGAGAAGTCCGAGGAAGAATGCAAAGAAATTGCCCTAGGCATGTGGGGCAACATGGCGCGTTTGCTCGCCGAATATGTGTTCCTCGACCAGATTTTCGACTATGACCCTCACGCCACCAAACCCGGACTTATCGAAGTCGAGGGCGGCGAAATTTTCGAGCGCCTGCAATCCGAAACACGCCCGCGCATTTTCTTCACCGCTCATACAGGAAATTTTGAGCTACTGCCCGTCTGCGCCGCAACCTTCGGTCTTGAGGTAACAGCGTTATTTCGCGCGCCAAATAATCCGCATATAGCCAAAAAAGTGCTCCACGCACGGCGCACAAATATGGGCCACCTTGTGCCCTCCAAGGCAGGCGCTGTTTGGTCATTGGCTGGCATCTTAGATAACCAAGGCAATGTTGGCATGTTGGTGGATCAACATTTTAACAATGGCATTGAAGCCAAATTCTTCGGCCGCCGCGCCTATACCAGCCCCCTGTTGCCTCGCCTCGCCCGCCAGTTTGATGCCAATATCTATCCCGCGCGCTGCATTCGCCTGCCCGGTGGACGCTTTCGCTTACAACTGTTCGATAAGGTCGAACTGCCGCGCACCGCCAAGGGAAAAGTCGATATTGATGCCTCGTGCCAAATGATGAACGACATTGTTGAAGGCTGGGTGCGCGAATATCCCGACCAGTGGATGTGGTTCCACAAACGCTGGAAATAGTCAGCATACAACTCTTTTCACGGATTGCGGGAATACCAGACAAACTAAAAACACAACATGCTTGACTACAACTTTTGCTAGATATTATCCTCAGCAAAGAGCCGTCATCATGAGCACAAACACTGCGAAATTATCATCCCGCCCTGTCATCATTGCATCCTCGCGCCAGCGTCGCCTTTGGCCACTTTCCACGCCAGAGCGCCCATATTGTGTACGTGCCAACCAGAACGGCGATATACCGTTGGCACAAATTATCGATGCGCTAGCTGCGCTAGACCAGTTTGCTGCTCCCACAATTATAGTCAGTGACACCGCCGCACACGAGGCGCTCCCGTTAATTGCCCGCCATAATGCGCGGGCAAAAATACTGCTCGTCCCGGCAGGAACAGGGTCCGGAACCGCCGTCGTTCTGGCCGCAATGATGGAGGCCAATGAGCCGGACCCACTGCCGCTTGCGCTCATCCCTGCCAGCTTTCATGCGGATAATTTTGTTCAGGCATTTGAAGGATTGGCCGCAATGGCAATCGCATCAAAAGCCGAGCAGTTGGCAATAATGATGGCAAGCCGCAGCCCAAGCGTCGATCTCAGCTTCAGTCTTGAAATCGGCGAAAGAATTCCCGGCAAAACGCTGTTCGCCGTAAACTCGTTCCAAGTTGACCGCAACGCCGACGCCCTGTCAGCAATGAGCGAGATGCGCTCAATCGTGCGCGGGTGCGGCCCTGTTACGGTCCCGGCAGCGTTGCTTTTGGACAGACTGTCGACGAATTTTCCCACGCTCATTTCGGCCTGCCGCAATGCATTGCAACTGGCGGATAATGCCGGCAACGCTACACGTCCGCGCGGTGATTTTTTGCGTCTTGTCGGGCATCCGGGAATAGTGGAGCTCATCGCGCCTAACCTAAATGA
>JANPBE010000487.1:0-6170 GCA_031430295.1 Phyllobacterium sp. | reverse complement strand
GTCTTGATAGATGAGTTTTATGCCGCTAACCAAAGCGGTGAAGCAACAATGAGGATATATAATGAGCGACGTTTCCGATCGGGTTAAGAAGATTGTAGTTGAGCATCTGGGCGTCGATATGACCAAGGTAGCGGACAACGCGAGCTTTATTGATGATTTGGGCGCTGACAGCTTGGACACAGTTGAGCTGGTTATGGCGTTTGAAGAAGAATTCGGCGTTGAAATTCCTGATGATGCTGCAGAAACAATTCTGACAGTTGGCGATGCTGTAAAGTTCATCACCAAGGCTCAGGCTTAATCAAAATCAAAAAAATGGGAGGTCCGGCAGGCGCTCGTCAGCCGGACTTGAGGGAGATAGCGCGATGCGGCGTGTTGTTGTTACCGGTATTGGTATGGTTACGCCGCTAGGCGCCTCGGCTCCCGTCACGTGGGAGCGTCTGATTGCTGGAGAAAATGGCGCAGGCCGTGTCACCAGCTTCGATGTCTCAGACATCGCTTGCCAAATTGCCTGCCAAATCAAGCGCGGCGATGGCACAAACGGCACCTTTAATCCAGATTCGACAATGGAGCCGAAAGAGCAGCGCAAGGTCGATGATTTTATAATTTATGGCATGGCCGCAGCCGACGAAGCGTTAAACGACGCCAACTGGCATCCCGCTACTTATGAAGATCAAACCCGCACTGGTGTTCTCATTGGATCCGGCATCGGTGGCATCGAAGGCATTGTCGAAGCAGGCTATACGCTGCGCGACAAAGGCCCGCGCCGTGTATCGCCATTCTTTATTCCGGGCCGTCTTATCAATTTGGTCTCCGGCCAAGTATCCATAAAGCACCACCTTAAAGGCCCGAACCACTCGGTCGTCACAGCCTGTTCGACAGGCGCACACGCCATTGGCGATGCCAGCCGTCTTATCATGTTTGGCGACGCCGATGTCATGGTCGCGGGCGGCGCCGAGTCGCCAATCGGCCGCATGTCGCTGGCAGGGTTTGCCGCATGTCGTGCGCTCTGCACCGCCTATAATGACGAACCACAAAAAGCATCGCGTCCTTATGATAAAGACCGTGATGGTTTTGTTATGGGCGAGGGCGCAGGCATCGTCGTTTTGGAAGAGTTAGAACACGCCAAGGCTCGCGGTGCGAAGATTTATGCCGAAGTTGTCGGCTACGGCCTCTCTGGCGATGCCTATCACATCACGGCTCCGGCCGAAGACGGCGACGGCGCATTCCGCTGCATGACGGCAGCGTTGAAGCGTGCTGGTGTTCATCCTTCCGAGCTTGATTATGTCAACGCGCATGGCACATCCACAATGGCAGACACTATTGAATTGGGTGCGATAGAGCGCCTAATGGGCGATGATGCCGCCAAGCTCACGATGTCCTCCACCAAGTCCGCGACGGGTCACTTGCTCGGCGCTGCGGGTGCAATCGAGGCGATCTTCTGCCTGCTGGCAATTCGCGATGGCATCGTTCCGCCAACATTGAATTTGGACAATCCAGAGCGTGAAACGCTGGTTGACCTTGTGCCGCACAAGGCTAAGAAGAAGACCGTTAATATTGCCCTGTCAAATTCTTTTGGCTTTGGTGGCACTAATGCCTCGCTTGTCTTGCGCCGTTGCGAGTAATGGCATCAGGCACCCGCCTTTTTGCCATATTTCTTGCTAGGCTTGAGTCTTTCCAAGCAATCTTGCAAATTAGTTTTTGCAAATCAGCAATTGCAGTGATGTGAGGCAAGCGTGACGAATAATTCTGATGACCCATCGGGCAACAATGGCGAGCGCGAAGCGCCCGCCAATCGCCCCATCGTGCCAAAGTCTGCAAGCCAGGTTTTGCGCGCGGAACCCGGTGTTCAGCCGCCGAAGCGCTCGCGTCATGCCCGCAGCCAGACGGTTGTTTTCCTCAATTTTCTGATGTCGCTTGCTGTATTCTTGGCCCTTGGTGCTGGTGTGGCCGCGTATTTAGGAAAGCAGGAGTTTGATGGTCCGGGACCATCCACAGAGGCCGCAACCTTTGTTGTTAAACCCGGTGCAGGTCTGTCGGAGGTTGCTACTCAATTGGAGCGGCGTCAGCTAATTAGCGATATAAGAGTATTTAAACTTGGTGCTTCGATCACCAAAACAGATAAGTCTCTCAAGGTCGGCGAATATGAAATCAAGGCTGGCGCATCCATGCGTGAGATTTTGGCTTTGCTAAACAGCGGCAAATCTGTGCTGCATTCGCTGACGATTCCAGAAGGCCTCACCGTCGATCAAATCATGGCAAAGATCGCTGCTGATGAGACGCTAGCCGGTGATATGCCCGCCATGCTACCGGCCGAAGGCTCGCTGCTGGCAGATACCCAGCGCTTCTCGCGTGGCACGACCCGCGCTGAAATCATAACCAAGTTGTCGACTGACCAAAAGAAATTAGTGGATGATATCTGGGCGCGCCGCGCGCCGAATTTGCCATTGAAAGACCAAAATGAATTCGTCACTTTGGCATCTATTGTCGAGAAAGAAACCGGCAAAGTTGATGAGCGCCCGCGTGTCGCCGGTGTCTTTATAAATCGACTTAATAAAGGTATGCGGCTGCAATCGGACCCGACAATTATTTATGGAATTTACGGCGGCAAGGGCAAGCCCGCAGGTCAACCCATCCGCAAATCTGATCTGGAAAAGCAGACGCTTTATAACACCTATTTGATCGATGGCCTGCCACCAACGCCTATCGCCAACCCCGGCAAGGCCGCGCTTGAGGCAGTTGCTAACCCGAGCCAGACTAATGAGTTATTCTTCGTTGCCGATGGGACGGGCGGTCATGTCTTCGCGGCAACATTAGCTGAGCATAACGAAAATGTCGCCCGCTGGCGTGAAGTGGAAAAGAAAAAAGCAGCTGAAGCTGCGACTGCCACTGATGCCGCCGCAACTCCGGCTACCGATGGCACGGATGCAGCAGCGCCTACCCCAGATGCTCCAGCGCAGTAGCTGAAAGGGCAGGCGGACGTGGCAATCGAGAGCATGACAGGGTTTGCCCGCGCCGCAATGGCCGCTCCAAGTGGCGCGCAGTTGGTTTGTGAAATACGCTCCGTCAACGGCAAATCTCTTGATGTGCGCCTTCGCTTGCCGAACGGGATTGACCGCATAGAGCTGCCCGCCCGCCAGCTTACGCAGGCCAAAATCGGACGCGGCAACTTGCAAATCAATGTGGCGCTGGAAACCCCGGAAGCATCGTCAAGCTTTCGCATCAACGAGGCAGTCGTCGCCTCGATTCTAGCGTTCTCGGCCAAATTGGAAGCCACTCACGCGCTGGCAAAGCCATCCATTGCCGAGATATTGAGCGTTCGCGGCGTGCTCGATGCAGGCGACAGCGAAGACACCAGTGCCTTAGACAAGCCTATCCTTGACGTCATTACTGCTGCATTGGATGAACTAAAAACATTCCGCGCCAAAGAAGGCGCAGCGCTTGTCGCTATCCTAAAGCAACAAATCAACCAGATTGAAATATTGGTGGAGCAAGCGCAGGTCGATCCGTCCCGCAGTGCAGAAGCAATTCGCGAGAGGCTAGCCGCACAAATCAAACTTCTCATGCAGTCAACGCAAGGCTTCGACGAGCAACGGCTCACCATGGAGGCCGCGCTGCTCGCCACCAAGGCGGACGTTCGCGAAGAGCTGGACCGGCTGCGCGGGCATATTGATGCCGTGCTGGTTTTGTTGGGTTCTGTTGGTCCCGTCGGGCGGAAGTTAGATTTCCTTGCGCAAGAATTTAACCGCGAGGTCAACACTTTATGTACTAAGTCGAATGCAGCAAGCATAACCGCGATTGGACTTGATCTAAAGGCGGTTGTCGATCAATTTCGCGAGCAGGTACAGAATCTGGAGTAAGACCCATGTCAAATGGCGCAAAAAATAACAGCACGGACAGCGCCCTATCCAAAGACAATGGGATTGCTCGCCGCGGCCTGATGCTCGTCTTGTCGTCACCATCCGGCGCTGGCAAGTCCACCATTGCCCGCAATTTGCTTGAGCAAGATCCTGCGCTTTCACTCTCCGTTAGCGTAACGACGCGGGCGCGGCGCGGCAGCGAAATCGACGGTGTGCATTATCACTTCATCACCAAAACAGAGTTTGAGCGCCTGCGCGACAATGAACAATTGCTCGAATGGGCGGAAGTCCACGGTAATTTTTACGCCACGCCGCGCGAGCCTGCGGAAGCGGCGATGGCTGCTGGCCGCGATATGTTGTTTGATATTGACTGGCAGGGCGCACTGCAAATGCAGGAGAAAATGCCTGCTGACATCGTCTCGATTTTCATCTTGCCGCCATCAATGGCGGAGCTGAAATCCCGCCTGCAACGCCGCGCCGAAGACAGCCAAAGTGCGATAGACATGCGCCTGAAAAACGCGAGCGTTGAAATTGAACATTGGCGCGAATATAACTACATCGTCATCAATGACGACCTCGACCGTGCCTACGCGTCAGTGGTATCTATCGTGGCTGCCGAGCGTTTGCGCCGCGACCGCCGTCCCGGCCTTTTTGAATTCATATCAGGATTATTGGCAGAAAATCTGTCCTAAAATCACATCGCATTTGCCAGCGCGACAAACTCGTCAACGTTCAACGTTTCAGCGCGCCTTGTGCCATCAATGCCGACTTTTGCCAACAATTCTTCGCCGCCAATGCTTTTGATACTTTGGCGCAGCATTTTGCGGCGTTGTCCAAACGCAGTCTTGGTAACCGCCTCCAGCCGCGCCATTTGCACAGGCAGCGGGTTTTGCTTTGGTATGATGTGCACGACAGCCGATGTCACCTTTGGCGGTGGCGTAAAGGCTTTGGGCGAAATCTCAAACATGAATTCAGCATCTACGCGCCAGCCGCATAAAACTCCAAGCCGCCCGTAAGCATCATCGCCTTGGTTTGCCACAATACGTTGCGCCACTTCCTTTTGGAACATCAGTGTGAGTGATGACCAAAACGGCGGCCATATTTGTGGTGTAATCCAGCGCAGCAACAATTCAGTTCCGATGTTATAGGGCAGGTTGGCCACAATACGCGGCTTGTTCAGTCCGGCAGCAATCTCGTCATAGTCACACTCCAGCGCATCCGCCGGAATGATTTTTAACCGACCCGGATAATGCGCGGCGATTTCCTCCAGCGCAGCGATACAGCGGTCGTCGCGCTCAATAGCTACGACTTGGCGGGCACCATTCATAAGAAGCGCCCGCGTAAGCCCGCCCGGACCCGGCCCGATTTCAATCACATCTGCGCCTTCTAAACTGCCAGATGAGCGAGCAATTTTGGAAGTCAGATTGAGATCAAGTAAAAAATTCTGCCCAAGCGATTTTTTCGGCGCGATGCCATGCTTGTCGATCACGTCTCGTAGCGGCGGAAGCCCGTCAGGTGTACTCATAATTTATGCGTCGCCATTTCATGGGCCCTTTTCAAGGCCGCTATCAAACTATCCGGTCGCGCAACGCCTGTGCCGGCAATACCAAACGCCGTACCGTGATCGGGTGAGGTGCGAATGAACGGCAGACCGAGGGTCACGTTAACGGCATCGTCAAACCCTAGTGCTTTGGCTGGAATCAGCGCTTGGTCGTGATACATGCACAGCGCCACATCATAGGTCTGGCGGGCTGATTTATGAAACATCGTATCCGCCGGAAGCGGGCCGACGGCATTAATCCCAAGTGCTTGCAGGGCCAAAACAGCAGGGCGGATTATCGCATCATCTTCCAGCCCCAAAGCGCCGCCTTCGCCTGCATGAGGGTTAAGACCGGCCACAGCAATGCGCGGTTTGGCGATACCGAAGCGAGAGCGCAAATCTCTATCTACAATGATCGCAGTTCGTTCGATCAAATCTTGGGTAAGCGCCTTCGGCACAGCGTGAAGCGGAATGTGTATTGTTACCGGCACGGTGCGTAGTTCCGGCCCCGCCAGCATCATTACTGGAAGCAACGTCTCGCCATCGTCTGCACCTGCCAGATGCGCCAGATATTCGGTATGGCCAGGAAAACGAAAGCCCGCATCATAAAGCGGCTTCTTGGCAATCGGGCAGGTGACAACTGCCGACGCCGCACCTGAAAGGACCAGTTCCACAGCCACGTCAATAGACTCAATAGTACCGGCTGCATTTGCTGGAAATGGCTCACCGGGGGATTCCAAGTGAGTATTTTTGAGCGGAAAGACGGGCAGGGC
>JANPBE010000486.1:0-2062 GCA_031430295.1 Phyllobacterium sp. | reverse complement strand
GCCGGGCATCGGTGAGCTAAAAGGGGCAGGGCTGTTGTCGTCTCGTATGCCGTCAAACTTCCAAGTACCGCAGCCTCCCGCCAATATGGATGACCTAACTGACGACGAAGAAGCGCTCACAGATATTGACCTTGAAGAGCTTGGCCTGTTGACACCGCGCGGTGGGGATGATTGACAGCCCGATACCTACATAAGGTTTCGGCAAACAACGCATGGCAAAATCCAGTTTTCACACAGTCAACCGTGGACCCGTAGGCGTCAGCTTTGCGGCCAAGCTGGTGTTTGAGAATATCTCACATAAGTTCGATCGTGGCGGCCAGATTCTCAACAATGTCTCCTTGACCGCTGAGCCCGGCGAAGTTTTGTGCCTTCTTGGACCATCTGGATCAGGTAAAACCACACTGCTTCGCATTGCCGCAGGCATTGAAGTGCAGTCGTCGGGTCGTGTGCTTTTGAACGATGAAGAAATCGCCGGACCATCGGCTTTCGTGCCTCCGGAGAAGCGCTCGATAGGTCTGGTGTTTCAAGATTATGCGCTGTTCCCGCATCTGTCGATTATGGACAATGTGCGCTTCGGCCTTAATGCGATGTCGACCGAGGATGCCAAGCTGGAGGCTTTCACTGCGCTAGGCCGTGTCGGCCTGCAATCTCACGCTAAAGCCTATCCCCACGAGCTTTCCGGTGGCGAGCAACAGCGTGTGGCGCTTGCCCGGGCGCTGGTTCCCCGTCCGGCTGTGTTACTTTTGGACGAGCCATTCTCCGGACTAGATTCACGTCTGAAGGACACAGTTCGGGCGGAAACGCTTGGAATTTTGCGCCAAAGCCGCGCAACCGCCATCGTGGTTACTCATGATGCGGAAGAAGCGATGCGCATGGCTGATAGGATTGCGCTGCTCAAGGATGGTGCGTTGGTGCAAGTCGGTACAGCGTTTGATCTATACGCCAAGCCTGTTTCCCTGTTCGCGGCAGGTTTCTTCTCAGAGCTGGACGTGTTTGAAACAGTCGCAAAGTCTGGTTTTGCCGAAACGCCATTGGGTAAGTTTGAAGCTAAATTTCAGGATGGAACGCTGCTTTCAGTTGCCATCCGGTTGGGTGATATCGAAGTGCAAGACAGTGCGGAAATACCGGCACGTATCCTCTCGCGCCGTTTTTTAGGCAACAGCGAATTGCTGCAACTAGCGGTGTCGGGCCATGAGGCACCTGTGTCAACGCGGGTGCGCTGCGGATTGATTTCTGAAAAATCGCGTGACATCGCCGTATTTGTGCAAAAAGATCGTGCTCTTGTGTTTGAAAGATTGAACGAAAGTGCTTAAGTCAATCTAGCGGAATTAGAATTTGGAGTTTTAAAATGGGTAGTTTTTCGATTTGGCATTGGGTGATCGTTCTGGCGATCGTGCTTCTCGTGTTCGGCAAAGGCAAAATTCCTGATCTCATGGGCGATGTCGCCAAGGGCATCAAGAGCTTCAAAAACGGCATGGCCGACGATGAAGTTGCAGAAGATGATAGCAAGACTGTTGAGCACAAAGCAGCAGAAACTGTTGAACCGGTTAAGTCAAAAGCCAAAAAGGCTTAATTTTGCTGGATGGGGCGGCGCATTTTGCGCTGCCAAACAGCCCTTATCTGGAAGTAGTGCTTGATGTTTGACGTCGGATATTCCGAATTACTCGTGATTGCGATTGTAATGATCGTCGTCGTCGGGCCGAAGGACTTGCCCAAAATGCTGCGCGCATTTGGCAAGGCCACGTCGAAATTTCGCCAAATGTCGGGCGATTTTAAGCGCCAGTTTGATGATGCTTTGAAAGAGGCAGAGTTAGACGATGTCAAAAAAGCCTTGGACAGCGTCAAAAAACTTGACCCTCGCCAGCAGGTTAAAGACGTGTTGAACCCTTTTAAGGAAGCAACATCCGGCATTCGCGATGATTTGACAAAGGCAGTTCAGCCAAAGCCGGCAGCCGTGCCCGCGCCGGTGATGATGGCTATGGCGGACGTTGCGCCGAAGCCGCGTAAAGCAATGTCGTCGAATCCGGCAGCAAAGCAGGCCAAGCCTGTCGCCGAGATAGCG
>JANPBE010000485.1:0-3991 GCA_031430295.1 Phyllobacterium sp. | reverse complement strand
GTTTTATCGCATAGTGGAAGTGGCGCTGTTTATTTTGTCACTCAAGCTGATGTATGATGCGATAAGGGGCGGATTTTAACCGCAACTCGTCATACGCCACATTTCTGGCGGTATGTATTCCTGCACTTTCATGGCCTCGCTGTAATAAAGCAAAGGGCCGAGATCCGGCGCTAGAATTGCGAGCGGGGCTGGCTTGCCTTTGTTCGGTAATTCTAGCGTGGCATAGTCACTCCCATAGAGAAACAAGTGAAATTCCGTGTCTTCTGGCGCGTCCTTCCACGAGGGTACAAGATAATTGAACGAATAGCCGTTCGACGCTGTCATTGAAAATTTGAATTCGCGGGTAGGTGTTTTCAGTGTCGCTTCCAAATCGCTCCACGCATTTGGCTCGGCTGCGGGGCGGAATGTGAGGCGGAACCCCTTCGCATTTGGCTGGGTGTAGGTTGCCTTTTCGATGGTGCAGTCGGTGGCAATTGCAGGCAAGGAAAGCGCCGCCAAACTAAGCACGGCGGCAGCAAATATCAGCTTCATAGCTATTGTCTTTCGAGCACGAGAATATCTAGTTTGGACTCAAACTTGGGTGCCGGAAACTCAAGAACCAGCTTGTTTTTACCGCGGCGGGTGGCCAGCGCTACTTGGTCTTGCTCTGCCACTTCGCCATATTTGCGCGGCGGGTCGTTGTTGACATGTCCGGCGCCAAGGAAGGTCATTTCTGTGGATGAATTTGTATAAAACCGTCCTGTGACGCGCTGTGAACCGGATATTTTTTCTAAGTACCAGCCCGAGCCATCATCGGTGATTTGGCATTTGAAGTTGCCATAAACTGTCAGCGGCAATGTTCCGCCTACTTTGATGATACGGCAGCGCCATTTCCCCGTGGCGTCAAATGCGCCGTCGATTGGTAGCAGGTTGCCGGATAGGGCCTTGTTCAGCACATTCAGGTCCGCAGCACTGCCGCCGGATTTTGCCTCGGCAAGCGCCTCGACCTCGGTTATTTTGAAGGCGGCGAGGCGCGCTTTGTCGGTGCTTGAAATTAGCTTGTCCAACACGCCGTCAGCCTTGGCTGGAAACGCGGCGAGGGCAAGTGCCAGGGCGAGTAAAAGTTTTTTGTGCATAACCATACTTCTGTGTTAACTGCGCCCAAATCATGGCCTGAAGGCGACATTCAAACAAGCTGTATTTTGAAAAGAGATTAGTTATGAGCTACGCTGCCGATATTGCGAAAATGCTAGAACAAGAGCGCTTGCTGGTGATGGATGGCTTCACCGAAGCCGATGCGTTTTCCATTGGCAATGCCATTCGTATTATCGTTGAAAACGAGGGCCTTGGTGCGCTCATTGAAGTGCGGCTGTGGGATCGGCAGTTGTTTTTGTGTGCTATGAAGGGCACCAGCAGCGATAATGTTGATTGGGTGCGCCGCAAGGTGAATGTTGTTCAGCGCTTTCAAACATCCAGCTACCGCAAGGGGCTGGAACTGAAAGAAGCTGGCGCGCAGCTTGATGTGTCGCGCGGCGTTAACCCGCTGGACTATGCAGCAGCGGGCGGCGGGTTTCCCATTCGTATCAAAGAGGGCCCGATTATCGGCGCTATTACGGTATCAGGACTGCCACAACGGGACGACCATCGCGTGGTTGTTGAGGCGCTAGCCGCCCATGTGGGCGTTGATATTCGGGATATTGCGCTGGATTGAGCGCAATCTGTGCCGTTTTGGTGCAGAAATACTTGGCATGAGCTTCGCATGGCGTAATCCAAACAGGAGAATGCATCATGTTACTTTCAGGCAATCAAGAAAAGACCTCTTTATCCAGCACAACGAAAGTGCAGTACAATGGCGTGGAACGTCGTGGTGAGCACCGGCGCCGGATATTAAAGGGCGCATCCGTCAAGTTTAACAATGGCTTTGGCAATCTTGAATGTGTGTTGCGCGATATGACCTCAAATGGCGCGCGCATCTCCATGGGGCATACATCTGGTATGCCGTCGCGAGTGCAGTTGCAGGTCACTGGCGAGAAAACGCCGATTGAAGCGCTGGTGCATTGGCGCACCTCGCGCGATTTTGGTGTGAGTTTTCTGTTAAGAGGCGAGTAGTCTGCTGTTATTCCACTCGTTGCTGTTGTGTTTTCCTACGTTGGTTCGTAGGAAATAGTTCGGTGGGTGTGTTGGGGACTGACGGGTGGACGATCTATTTGCAGTAGCAGGAAAGTCTGTGCTTATTACCGGTGGATCATCCGGTATTGGCTTGCAGATGGTTCGGCTTTTTGTGGCGCGCGGCGCTAAGGTTAGCTCTGTTGCTACGCATCATGATCCGAAAACTGTCGCGGAGCTGAATGCACTTGCAGGCTTAGGAACCCCCGTTTGCTTTATTGAGGCAAACTTGCGTGAAGAAGTTGACGTGGAGCGCGCATTTGATGAGGCTTCAGCCGCCTATGGGGTGCCGGAAATCCTCTTTAATAATGCGGGTGTGTCTCTGCGCAGCCGCGTGATGGATGTGACCCGTGACGAATGGTCCGGCGTTATGGACATCAACCTGAAGGCAATGTTTTTCGTAGCACAGGAAGCGGCGCGGCGGATGATGGCCGGGAAAATTTCTGGCTCCATTGTCAACATGACCAGCATATTGGGCCAACGCGCGATGACCGGAACGGCTGTCTATTCCTCGTCTAAAGCGGCACTTAGCCAGATGACCAAAGCGCTCGCATTTGAATTAACCGGCCATGGAATTCGCGTCAATGCAATTGCGCCGGGGTGGTTTGAAACGCGTATGACATCCGAATTTCTGAACGGCGGCGCGAAGGCCTTTTTGAAAAGTGTGAACCCGATGCGCCGCCTTGGCGAAGATGGTGATTTGGATGGCGCGGCGCTCTTGCTGGCATCCAATGCCGGGCGCTATATGACGGGAACGATTATCACCGTGGACGGTGGCCAAAGCCTTAGCGGCTAGAAAGTTACACATAATGTCGGTACGCATTGCTACGTTCAACGTTGAAAATCTGATGCGCCGGTTTGATTTTTCTGGATTTCAGCAGCATGGCGATATTGATCGCTCTTTGATGCTGTTTGATATTCATGATGACCGTCAATACCGCGAGCTGGAGCAGGCGCGGGTGATGGCGCTGACAGATGACACCCGCCAGCTAACAGCACTGGCGATCGCCGATACTCATGCGGATATTTTGTGTCTTCAAGAAGTCGATAACATCGATGTTTTGAAGGCATTTGAGTATGGCTATTTGTTCAAAATGGTTGGGGATGGCTATCGCCAAAAATTTCTTGTTGAGGGTAATGACAGCCGTGGCATCGATGTTGCGGTGATAATGAAAGACGTTACCCGCGATGGGCAAACGCTGGAGTGTTTACGGGTAACTAGCCATGCTGCGCTGACATTTGGCGAGCTTGGGCTTTTCTCGGAAGGCGTTGCCGCGCTTGGCATTAAGGATAGTGAGCGGATTTTCCGGCGTGATTGCCTTGAGCTGGAATTGCTTGTTGGCGGCAATCCACTGACCTTGTTTGTCACGCATTTGAAAGCGATGGGTGCGCCGCATAATGGTTTGGATGGACGTATGGCAACGCTGCCGGTGCGGGTGGCGGAGGTTAGCGCAATTCGTCATATCATCACGCAGAAATTTGGAGTTGGTCAAACGGCAAATCATAATTGGCTGCTGTGCGGTGACTGTAATGACTATGTCGAGAAAGTGGTCGTTTCAGACAATGAGCATGGCGGATATAAGTTCGAACATGCGCTAGACGATAATAATGCATTGAAGATTCTGCTCGCTGACGGCTTTTGCGAAAGCCTTGTGGCGCGGCGAGATGTGCTGGATAGATGGACTAACTTTCACTCGCGCGGTCCCGCACAGCGGCATTTGTGCGAGCTTGATTATATGTTTGCCTCGCCTAAATTGGCGCGGGAAAATACGGGCACGAAGCCAGATATTATTCGCGGCGGACAGCCTTACAGGGCGATTTTTCCTGCCGGGCAAAATGACAAGCG
>JANPBE010000484.1:0-1681 GCA_031430295.1 Phyllobacterium sp. | reverse complement strand
CCGGCCCCATGCACGTCGGCCATTGTCGCGGCGCGGTGTTCGGCGATGCGCTCGCAAATTTGATGAAATTTGCCGGTTTCCACGTCACCAAAGAATATTACATCAATGATGCAGGCGTGCAGATAGACGTGCTCGCCCGCTCGGTTCTACTGCGCTACCGCGAGGCACTTGGTGAAGATATTGGCGAAATTCCAGCCGGTCTCTATCCGGGCGATTATCTGGTTCCACTTGGCCAAACACTCGCCGCCGAATTTGGCAGCAAACTCAAGGGCATGGATGAAGACGAGGCGCTCGCGATCATCAAACAACGCGCCATTGATGCCATGATGGTGCTGGTGCGTGAAGACCTTGCAGCGCTGAATGTGCACCACGATGTGTTCTTCTCTGAGGCCTCACTTCATGCCAATGGTGAGGCGAAAATTCGGTCTGTTATCAATGACTTGACGCTGAAAGGTCATGTGTATCGCGGCACGCTTCCGCCGCCTAAAGGCGAGGTTCCAGAGGATTGGGAAGACCGCGAGCAAGTGCTGTTTCGCTCCACTGATGTCGGCGATGACATCGACCGCCCGCTGGTAAAATCCGACGGCACCTTCACCTATTTCGCAGCCGATTTGGCCTATTTCAAAGACAAGTTTGACCGTGGTTTTCAGGAGATGATCCTCGTCCTCGGCGCGGATCACGGCGGCTATGTAAAGCGCATGGAAGCGCTGGCGCGCGCGGTTTCTGATAACACAGCAAAGAACACTATCTACTTGGTTCAATTGGTAAAATTGTTCCGCAACGGCGAACCAGTCCGGATGTCCAAGCGGGCAGGCGAGTTCGTGACCCTTCGCGAAGTGGTGGATGAAGTGGGCGTAGATCCAGTCCGTTTCATGATGATTTACCGGAAAAATGACGCCCCGCTGGACTTCGATTTTGCCAAAGTCACCGAGCAATCCAAAGATAATCCGGTGTTCTACGTGCAATACGCCTCGGCCCGTTGCCATTCCATTTTCCGCCAAGCAAAGGAAATGATGGGTCTAGAACGCCCAAATCGGGCAGAATTGGCCCAGAATGTCGCGCTTTTGACTAATGACAGTGAAATTGCGCTCATCCGCAAACTCGCAGAATTCCCGCGTTTAATCGAAAGCGCAGCCCTTGCACGCGAGCCGCATCGTGTCGCTTTCTTCCTTTATGAACTGGCTTCCAGCTTCCACGGACAGTGGAATAAAGGCAGCGAAAATACAGAGTTACGCTTTGTTAAGGTTAACAATACACAATTGACCATCGCCAGACTGGGCTTAGTGCAGGCTGTCCACGATTGTTTAGTGTCGGGTCTTTCCATCATAGGGGCCGATGCACCCGCCGAAATGCGGTAAAACACGGGGATTTTTGTCACTTTTTGCCCACATTACGCTGGTAGGTCCATTTTTGCTGCCGACCGGTAGCATGCGTTGTGTAGGAACTAAAGCATGGCAAATATTGTTGATCGCAAGTGGAATTCAGAGCGCGAAATCGATGCTGAAGATCCACTGATGCAGCTTTCGCGCATCATGAGCGAGTCATCGGCTCGCGAGAATGATAGGACATCTAACGCAATGTCCGAGGCCGACCTCGACCCTGATTTTGATTTCGATGATGATTTTTCATCCGCTTTGGACGACGCCTTCGATGATTCCGAAGCTGAAAGCTACGCCGCCGC
>JANPBE010000483.1:0-1216 GCA_031430295.1 Phyllobacterium sp. | reverse complement strand
TTCAAATGTTTCGACGTTTCATCGAGGCTTGAAATGCCGCCGTTAATGCCGATAAACCGATGCCGCAAACGCGCTTTCAGGCGATAAACCCTGCCATAATCAAGCGGCGGCACATCGCGGTTTTCTTTCGGGCTAAGGCCTTGCAGCCACGCCTTACGCGCATGTACCCAAAGTGCATCGCAGCCCGCATCGAACACCCTATCCGCCAGCGTATCGAGCGCCAGTTCCACATCTTGCTCATCAACACCGATACGACATTTCACGGTGACAGGAACATCCACCACCGCCTTCATCGCCGCCACGCACTGCGCCACAAGCTCCGGCGTGCGCATCAGACATGCGCCAAACGTGCCCGACTGCACACGGTCCGACGGGCACCCGACGTTTAGATAGATTTCGGCATAGCCAAACCCCAGCGCAATCCGCGCAGCGTCGGCGAGCTTCACGCGATCCGACCCGCCAAGTTGCAAAGCCAACGGTTGCTCCTCAGGTGAAAACCCCAGCAACCGTTCCCGCACCCCATGAATAGCCGCATCCGCAACCACCATCTCAGTATAAAGCAAAGCATTGCGCGTAAGCTGGCGGTGGAAAAACCGGCAATGCCGGTCAGTCCAATCCATCATAGGCGCAATGGCGAATCGTGGCGCACTTCCGGCGTAAATACTGGTTTCGAGTGTCATAGCCGATGCGTTACCGCATTTGGCGTTAAGCTGTCAAAACACGTAGCGTCACAAAGGCAAAAGCCGCGCCGGCGAGGGCTTCGTAATTTCACCGTAAAGATCAAAGCGACGATCACGGAACACGCCCCACAGACGCCTTGCATTGGCGATGGTGTTCATGTCCAGCGTTGCCGTAATAACGCCTTCCGAAACACGGTCCGCCTCGGCCAATTTTGCACCCGTATGGTCCGCGATAAATGATGAGCCATAAAAAGAAATCTCGCTGTCCACGCCCTTTTCCAACCCGATACGATTAGCGGCAATGACCGGCGTTAAATTCGCGCCCGCATGGCCCTGCATGACGCGCTGCCAATGATCGCGCGAATCCCAGTTGCGATCAGAGGGTTCGGAACCGATAGCAGTGGGGTAAATCAAAATTTCAGCGCCCATCAGCACCATCGAGCGGGCGCATTCGGGGAACCACTGATCCCAGCAAATGCCAGCGCCAATCTTGCCCACCGCAGTATCAAAAACCATGAAACCGGTATCGCCGTCCT
>JANPBE010000482.1:0-5918 GCA_031430295.1 Phyllobacterium sp. | reverse complement strand
GAGCAATACATCGCGAGTGATGACTTTATCCCCGGCGCGGAACAAATATTTGATAATTGCCGCTTCTTTTTCTGTAAGACGCAGCTTGCCGCCCTTTTTATCAATCAGCAGCTTTTGCCCCGGCTTGAATGTGTAAGGTCCGACAGTGAACGTCACATCTTCGCTGTTATCATGCTGGCGCAATTGAGCACGGATACGCGCCAAAAGCACGGCAAAACGGAACGGTTTGGTGACGTAATCATTCGCCCCGGCTTCCAAACCCAAAATCGTATCAGAATCCGTATCCTGCCCTGTGAGCATAATGATCGGCGCTTTAAAGCCGCCTTTACGCAGTAATTTAACTGCCTCGCGACCATCCATATCCGGTAGGCCAACATCCATAATCAGCAAGTCAATAACACCTGCACGCGCGGCTTGGATGCCTTTGGTGGCAGTATCCATCTCTGTAATGCGGAATTCCTCGTAGAGCGAGAGCTGTTCCACCAGTGTTTGGCGCAATTCATTATCGTCATCAACAATCAGAATACTTCTTGCTGCCATTACTTATCCTCCAGTTGGCACGAGAATAAACGAATTATTGCGGGGCGAAAGGCCTTGTGGCAACTATTCGTTTCTCAGCTTGTTTAATCTGGACCAAATGCGGCAAATGCGTGGATTTTATTCTAACATTGTGGTGAGAAAGCGCCCCGGGCATATGACGCAAGGGTTACTCACCGTTGGCGGTAAGACGTATATATGCGCGCTAGGCAAGGGTGGCATTCGCGCTTTTAAACGGGAAGGCGATGGGGCAACGCCGCTCGGCGCGTTTCGCATTCTATCTGGTTTTTATCGCGACGATCATGTCCGCCTACGCAGCGCCGCACTGCCTCTATCCCCGCTCTCGGCCCGCTCCGGCTGGTGTGATGATGTGTCAGACCGTAACTATAACCGCTTTGTGAAACTGCCTTATCCCACCAGTCACGAAACCATGCTGCGCAAAGATGCGCTTTATGATTTAGTTTTGGTGCTGGATTACAACATCTCGCCACGCAAGAGAGCACTCGGTAGCGCGATATTTTTCCACGTGGCAAGAGCAGGATATAAACCTACCGAAGGCTGCATCGCCCTTCCCTTTGCGGTGCTAAATAAATTGGTTCCGCGCCTGTCGGTGCGGACTATGATGAGAGTTTATAAATAGCCATTCAAAACAAGAAGCTTAAAATCACACCATCCAACTAATTTTCATTCGTTGCCATTGATAGTTTACCTTCCGAAGTGACGCGAGCTGGTGACGTGTCACGACCCACCAGTGGATAAAATTCCTCGATTATATAAGGCCCGCCGCCAACTGAATCTTTTGAGCTCATTAGTACAAAACGCGACACTTTGAAGAGCGTCGTGGAGAAATTGCCCCTGCTGGAAAGATAGTGTGCGACATCTTCTATCGGCGGGGCTTTTAAGCGGGCTAAAGTGACGTGAGGCACGAATTTGCGAGGTTCAGCAGCCAGGCCAATACGCTGGCAAAGCCGCTCAATGTCACCAGCTAGCCGGTTCAATTCAACACTTGGCCGTAAACCTGCATAGAGTGAGTGTGGTTTTTTGGAACCGAACTCTCCCACACCAGAAAGCGAAATTTCAAATGGAGCACATTTAATGCGGTCCAGCGATGTGGCAATTTCATCCGCCATGTGGTTTTCAACATCGCCGATAAAGCGCAGTGTGATGTGGTAATTTTCTGGATCTATCCAGCGGGCGTTTGCCATGCCACCCTTTAACAGGGTCAGTGAGCGCGTGACATCGAGTGGAACTTCCAAGGCGATAAACAATCGTGGCATTGCAGCCTCCTCAATCATTCTGTCACAAACCAATCTAAAAGAATCACCGAATGAGACACTGCGCAAGTGACAAAATTATTTCAGCCCTTCTAAAACATGTGGCAGCGCATTTTTCACCATCACATCCACGCCGTTACGGTTGGGGTGCATTTTATCATTTAGCTGTAAATCCGGATGGCCTGTGACGCCCTCGGTGAAGAATGGGATGAGCGGTAGTTGGTATTTTGCAGCCAGTGCTGGGAAAATGGCGTTGAATTTGGCCTCGTATTCTTTGCCCATATTGGGCGGCGCGAGCATTCCCGCCAAGACGATTTTTATATTGCGATTTTTGAGGCTAACAATCATGGCATCCAGATTTTGTGCGGTGATCTCCGGCATAATGCCGCGCAGCGCATCGTTGGCCCCAAGCTCTAAGACAACAAGATTAGTACCATCGGGGATGGACCAATCAAGGCGGGCAAGTCCGTCCGTCGTGGTATCGCCGGAAACGCCTGCATTGGAGACATGGGCGTTGTGACCAGCCGCGACGAGGGCGGCTTGCAAGACGGCTGGGAAACCGTCGCCCTCCGGCAACTCATAACCGGCCATCAGGCTATCGCCGAAACCAACAATTTCTATTGATTGAGCATTGGCAAAACCACAAGCGCCGCACCATATAGCGACAAACAACGCCAATGCGTGTCCGGTAGATTTGAAAATATGCTGCATGGTGTTTCACTTTTTGATTTGAAGCGCGGATGAGTTTCTCTTGTCGCAATATAGGAAGGCTTTTTTGTGCAACAAACAATATTGCGGCTCAATGACGTAAATTTAACCCTCGGTGATGGGCAATCTCAGGTTAAAGTTCTAGATGATGTGAGTTTTGAGGTGGCCAAAGGCATGTCGCTGGGCATTGTCGGGCCATCTGGTTCGGGTAAAACATCGCTGCTAATGGTGCTTTCTGGGCTAGAACGCGCTGACAGCGGGCGGGTAGAAATCAACAAGACAGATATTACCGCCTTTTCGGAAGATGATGTGGCCTCGTTTCGGGGCCGTAACATTGGCATCGTGTTTCAGTCATTTCATCTTATCCCCACTATGAGTGCGCTGGAAAATGTTACAGTTCCGTTGGAGCTCGCAGGCCATCCCGATGCGTTCAAAAGGGCGCAAGAGGAGCTTGAAAAGGTCGGACTTGGCGAGCGACTGACGCATTTTCCCGGCCAACTTTCGGGTGGCGAGCAACAGCGTGTGGCAATTGCCCGTGCGCTGGCACCGCAGCCTGCTATATTGGTGGCCGATGAGCCGACCGGCAATTTGGATTTGGCGACGGGCGAGAGCATTTCGGCGCTGTTGTTTGATGCATGCCGCACGCGGGGCATGACCATGCTTTTAGTGACGCATGATCCGCAATTGGCAGCGCGGTGTGATCGCCAAATACACATGCGTAACGGGCGGATTGAAGGCGATTTGCTGTCAGCATCCGGTAGCGACATCTGACATGGAAAAGCGCTCACTGTTCGCCTCACTTGGTCTTGCTTTTCGGTTTGCGTTGCGCGAATTGCGTGGCGGCCTCTCCGGCTTTCGGGTGTTTCTGGCCTGCATCGCGCTGGGTGTTGCCGCCATTGGCGCGGTGAATTCCGTGGCGGATGGTGTTTCCAGCGCGATTGAGCGCGAGGGCCGCACAATCTTGGGTGATCTGAAATATCAAATTCTCCAGCGGCAAGCGAGCGAGGCTGAAATTGCAACGATTTCGGCGGAGGGAGTCGTTTCAAGCAGCGTGACACTACGCTCTATGGCGCGGCTGCCAAGCGGTAGCGACCAAAGTCTGGTGGAAATCAAAGCTGTTGATAGCGCCTACCCTTTATATGGCGCGGTGAAGACTGACACGCAGCAGTCTTTGTCGGAGTTGCTGGCAGAAAAAAATGGCAGCTATGGCGCGGTGGCGCCGCAGCTATTGTTCGACCGTCTGGGTCTCAAACTTGGCGATCATTTGGCTGTGGGCGATCTTGATTTGGAGTTACGGGCCACGCTACTAACTGAGCCGGATACGTTGTCCGAAGGATTTGGTTTTGCGCCGCGCCTGATGATTTCGCGCAAGGCTATTGATGCCTCCGGTCTGATACGCACGGGCACGCTGGCGACCTATAGTTACAAGGTGAAACTGGCAAAGCCGCTAGAGAAAGCCGCGTTGCTCGACTTGCAAAAGGTACAGCGAAAGACACTTGGCGATGAGGGGGTGCGTATCACTGTCAGTGCCAACGCCGCGCCGCAGCTTAACGAAACTATTGAGCGCTTCGCGCAGTTTCTTAGCCTAGTCGCGCTTTGTGCGTTGCTTGTGGGCGGGGTTGGTGTGGCCAATGCGGTTTCCGCTCATCTTGATGCCAAGCGTCCGGTGATTGCGACGTTCAAAAGTCTGGGCGCTGGCGGCGGGTTTGTAGCGAGCATTTATCTCATCCAAATAATGTTGATTGCCTTGGCGGGCATTGTTATTGGGCTCGTACTTTCGGCTTTTGTGCCGTTGCTGGCGGGCACATTGCTGGAGCGGTTTATGCCGCTTAACATTGATAAGAGCGTGCAAGTTTCGGCGCTGGCGTCTGCGGCACTGTTCGGGTTTCTCACCTCGCTGGCGTTCGCGCTGGTGCCGCTTGGCCGCACGCGCCATATTCGCCCCACCATGCTGTTCCGCGAAATGGTGATTGAGGGAGGCGCGCGCACGGGCTGGCGTTGGCTTCTGGCGGCAGTTATCACGCTCGTAGTAACGGCGGGGCTGGTTATTTTAGTATCGGATCAGCGGCGCATTGCTATGATTTTCTTGTGCGCGGCGCTGGGTGCATTCGTCATTCTGTATGGTATTTCCGCCTTGATTATTTGGGCAGCAGGGCGGTTGCCGCGTGCAAAGTCAACAGTTTTGCGGCTGGCAGTCGGCAATATTTATCGCCCCGGCGGTATCACACGCTCGGTGGTTATCTCGCTCGGGCTTGGACTGACGCTGTTGGCGGCGATTTCGTTGATTGATTATAATTTGCGCAGCCAAATCTCTGGTTCCATCGCGGGTAAAGCGCCGGATTTCTTCTTTGCTGATATTCAATCCAAGGAAGTGGATGGCTTTTCAAAGTTGCTGCATGAATTGTCGCCGACAGGTAATGTGCAGAACGTGCCAATGCTGCGCGGGCGTATCACGGCTTTGAAGGGCATTAAAATTGCCGACTATAAAGTAGGGCCGGAAGCCAGCTGGGTAACACGCGGGGATCGCGGCATTACCTATGCGGCTACTTTGCCGGAAAATAGCTCGCTGGCGCAAGGCAAATGGTGGGCGGCCGATTATTCTGGCGAGCCGCTGGTTTCGTTTGCCGAAGAAGAGGGCAAGGAGCTTGGCTTGGCGCTTGGCGATACCGTGACTGTGAATGTGCTGGGCCGTGAAATTACCGCTAGGATTGCCAATTTTCGTAGCGTTGAGTGGCGGTCGCTATCGATCAATTTCGTTATGGTGTTTTCACCGTCTATGTTCAAAGGCGCGCCACACGCGTGGCTCTCTACATTGACCGATCCGCAATCGACTCCGCTAAGTGAAGCAAAAATATTAAACAGCGTGACCAAGGCGTTTCCAGCGATTACGACTGTGCGGGTAAAAGATGCGCTGGATATGGCGAGCAATTTCGTAGCGCAGTTCACGCTGGCCATTCGCGTGGCGGCGTCTGTGGCGCTCATCGCCTCGGTTCTGGTGCTGGCTGGCGCATTAGCGGCGGGAAATCGCATTCGGGTGCGCGACGCTGTGATATTGAAAATGCTGGGAGCAACGCGCAAGACTTTGGTGCAGGCCTTTGTGCTGGAATATATGCTAGTAGGGCTGGCTACTGCGTTGTTTGCGCTGTTAGCGGGCACACTGGCAAGCTGGTTTGTTATTACCAATATCATGAATCTGACATTCAGCTTCGAGCCAATTGTGCTGTTTACCACCGTTGGCATCGCGCTAATCTTAACGATTGGCATGGGTTTAGCAGGAACTTACCGCATTTTGGGCCAGAAAGCCTCGCCGGTGTTGAGGACACTTTAACGTTGTCTTCTTATCCGCGTGCAGTTTTTTGCATTTGCCCTTGTCGTAACACAATAGAATCACCATACTGA
>JANPBE010000481.1:0-1153 GCA_031430295.1 Phyllobacterium sp. | reverse complement strand
CCGAAGGAAACCAGTCGCCCTTCCGGCAGGCCAAGTTCCTCAATGGCGGCCAAAAAGCCGGACCGACGCTGGTTGCCACGCGTGTCTCTCTCTGTGGTGCCGCCAATATAGGCGAACCGCTGATAACCTTTATTTGCCAATGACTTAACCAGCAAATTCATGGCTTCCGCATTGGAAAAACCGACCACTTGATCGATGGGTTTTATCGGCAAATCCCAAGTCTCGACAATGGGAATGCCAGCGTTTTCCAGCATCCGCCGGGCGCGATCAGTGTGCTGGCCGCCGGTCAGAATAATGCCTTCGGGGCGGCGGCGCAGCATGGCTTCAATCAGCCGCTCCTCGCGCTCGATGGAATAATCATTATAGGCCAACAAAAGCTGTAATCCGGTCTTTTCCAGCGCATCGGTAATGCCACGTGCGGTGTCTGAAAAGTTCGAATTATTGATCGACGGAATGATGGCCGCGACAAAGCCCGTTCGCTTGGAGGACAGACTTCCTGCTGATAAATCAAGAACATAGCCCAGTTCATCAATGGCCGCAAAGATGCGCAGGCGGGTGGTTTCGGAGACCAGATTGCCATCCTTTAGGGCCCGTGACACAGACATGGACGAGACACCGGCATGGCGCGCGACATCGGCCATTGTTGGCATTTGACCATCATTTATTTTGGGTGAGTCTTGCTTTTCCATGCGCCCCAGTCTGAAATCCCAGAGGTGATGTTAGCGCTACCACGTCTTATCCTCAAGAGTGCAAAATTATATATGCACAGCGATCGGCAAGCGAACGGCAAACGCCCAGACTCGATACGGCAACCGCCCAGAAACCGCCCGAAAACCGTACGCGCACCGCTTGCAGCCAGCACGGACCGTGCTAATGATAGCGATAACATTGATAAACCAAATTTTGAACGGAAAACCCATGTTCGGTGATGTTGAAGGCGCTGGTTTTGAAACTTTGGACCCGCGCTTCGAAAGCTGCTTTGTTGGCCATGTTGCGGTCGAGCGGTTGTGGACGGGCGGGCGCTGGCTTGAGGGTCCAGCCTGGTTTGCAGCGGGGCGCTATCTGGTGTTTTCGGATATTCCCAATAACCGGCTGATGCGCTTTGACGAGACGGATGGATCGGTCTCGGAACTTCGCAAGCCGTCAAATTTTT
>JANPBE010000480.1:0-11774 GCA_031430295.1 Phyllobacterium sp. | reverse complement strand
ATCGGCACGCCGGGATCACGCTCGGATGGCTTCAAGACATAGGAGTTGCCGCAAGCCAGCGCTGGTGCAATCTTCCATAGCGGTATCATCGCAGGGAAATTGAACGGCGTGATACCAGCCACAACGCCGAGCGATTGGCGCAGCGAGTACACGTCAATGTTGGGGCCAGCGCCATCAGTGAATTCGCCCTTGAGCAGATGCGGCGAGCCAATGCAGAATTCCACCACTTCAAGGCCGCGCTGAATGTCGCCCTTTGCATCTGGCACAGTCTTGCCATGCTCTTTGGCGAGCAGCAGCGCCAGCTCATCATATTCGGCATGAACCAGTTCGAGGAACTTCATCAAAACGCGCGCGCGGCGCTGCGGATTGGTCGATGCCCACTTGGGATGCGCAGCCTTGGCATTTTCGATTGCCGCACGCACTTCAGCTTGTGAGGCGAGCGAAACCCGCGCCTGCACTTCGCCTGTCATAGGCATAAATACGTCCGCCTCGCGGCCCGATGTGCCGGCAACGTGCTTGCCGCCAATAAAATGTCCATAAGTCTTCATGAGAGTTCCTCCACGTTTGATGGGGCAATTATGCGCTATAAAAAATCAATTGCAATAATCACAAAAGCGCATCTATTGTGCATGGATTGAAGTATTAAATTTGGGAAAGCCATGAACTGGGACGACATCCGCATATTCCTCGCCATTGCCCGCTCGGGCCAAATCCTTGGCGCGGCCAAACGTTTGGGCCTTAACCACGCCACCGTCGCGCGGCGCTTAACGGCGCTAGAAACAGACCTGCGCGCGCAGCTATTTACCCGCCGCCCATCCGGTACCGAACTCACAACCGCTGGCGAAGATTTTCTGCTGGCCGCAGAGCGCATGGAGGCGGAAATGCTGTCCGCTCGTGCGCTCGTCGGCGATGCGTCGGTGGCCATTTCCGGCACCGTGCGCGTCGGTGCGCCGGATGGTTTTGGCGTGGCGTTTCTTGCGCCGCGCTTGGGCGAACTGACAAAACTCTATCCGAACCTCAACATCGAACTCGTTCCCGCCCCGCGTTCCTTCTCACTATCACGCCGCGAGGCCGATATTGCCGTCACCGTGGAACGGCCGGAGCAAGGCCGCTTGGTGGCGTCCAAGCTGGTGGATTATCGCCTCGGCCTTTACGCCTCTAAATCCTACCTCGCAGCCAATGGCACACCGCAATTGGTCGAAGATTTGAGCACTCACCGCCTCGTCGGCTATGTCGAAGATTTGCTGGCCAATTCTTCGCTGGCCTACTCGGGTGAGATTTCCAAGGATTATCACCCGCGCTTTTCGGTCTCATCTGCACTGGGCCAAACCGAGGCCGTACGCTCCGGCGCGGGCATTGGCATTCTGCACGCCTTCATAGCCCGCACGGACCCAAATCTTGTCGCCATCCTGCCAGAGAGGCAAATCAAGCGCGCCTATTTCATGGTCATTCATGAGAGTATGCGCACCTTACAGCGCATTCGCACGGTCGCCGATTTCATCGCCGCATCGGTAGAAAAGGAGCGAACTATTTTCAGCTAGCCAGCCTCAAGTCAGCCTTTGGTTTGGACTTTTTCATCAACTGCGCGGCAAAATCATTCAGCAGGAATGCCGCAAGATTTTCTTCTGCAATCGGCTTGGCAAAATAAAATCCCTGCAATTGATGCGCAATTGTATGCAGGAAGGATGCCTGCTCTTCAGTCTCCACACCTTCCGCCGTGATGCGCATTTTCAAGGTTTCACCAAGCGTGGCGATGGTGCGCAAAATATCCCGTGCGGCCTGATCATTCTCAATTGCCGCCACAAATGAGCGATCAATCTTGATCTTATCAAACGGGAATTTCCACAAATAGGCCAAGCTGGAATAGCCCGTGCCAAAATCATCCATAGCAATCGAAACGCCGAGTTCTTTAAGCGAATGCAATATCGCCGAAACGCTGTCCTGATTATCAATCAACAGGCTTTCAGTAATTTCAAGCTCAAGCCGATCAGGACGGAGGCCCGATTGCGCCAGCGCTTCTTTGACAATGGAGACAATCTTATCCGTATCGAACTGACGAGGCGAAAGGTTGACCGCCACCATCACATCATCCGGCCACAGCGTTGCCGCGCGGCAGGCCTCGTTGATCACCCATTCGCCTATCGCTTTGATAAGCCCGGTTTGCTCGGCAATAGGGATAAACGCGCTCGGAGAAATTTGGCCCCGCAGCGGATGGTTCCAGCGGATCAGTGCCTCAAATCCGGTCGGCTTGCCGCTCTCCACATTCATCAAAGGCTGATAGCACAGCTCTAATTCCTTTTTCTGCAACGCCATGCCCAGATCAAATTCCAACGAGCGGCGCTCTTGACTACGCTTATCCATTTCCTCTTCAAAGAAGCGGAAGGTGCGGCGGCCGTCACTCTTTGCGCGATAGAGCGCAAGATCGGCATTACGCACAATCTGGTCTGCCTCCACGCCATCGGTTGGGGCCATGGCAATGCCAATGCTGGCGCCAATAGCCAAAATATCACGGCCGATTTCAATCGGTTGGCCGACGCAATCAATCAAGCGCTGCGCCAATGTTGCCGCCGCGGCCATGTCAGTTGTGTTGGTCAAAATAACTGCAAATTCATCGCCGCCAAGGCGCGCCAGCACATCATTTTCGCGCAGCACAGCCGAAAAGCGCCGCGCCACTTCAATGAGTAGCCGGTCACCAACATCATGGCCTTTGGTATCATTAACCGCCTTAAACTGGTCTAAGTCGATGTAGAGCAGAATGAAGCCCAAACCATAACGTGACATTCTCGTGAGATTTTGGTTCAAAGCATCGTTAAAGCGCGAGCGGTTGGCAACTCCGGTCAGCGCATCATTATGTGCCAAATAGGCCACGCGCTCTTCGATCACTTTTTGATTGGTAATATCCGAGCAGACACCGCGATAGCCAATGAAGTGGCCCACATCATCATAAAAGGCTTGTCCGGTGATGCGCCACCAGCATTCTTTGTCGCCCACCATGACCGGTAGTTCTGTATCACGAAACGCGTGGCGAACACGCATCGCCTCAAGTATGACGCCAAAGCCTGCATGATTGGTGCTGGCAGGCGTTGCGAACAACTTCAAAAACGGCAAACCATGCAACGCGTCAAGAGAGCGGCCCGCAGCATCAGCGAAGCGCTCGGAAACGAGTTGCACATTCCCTTCGGCGTCGGATGACCACAGCCAGTCGCTTGAGTTTTCCTCAAAATTCTTCAGCAACATACCGATAACCGCGCCGCGCTCATCGGATTCAATCTGAGCAACGATACGGCCAACAAAGGTTCGTGCATGGGCAAGACTGGCCATAACGATAATACCGGAGAATGTGACAAACAACACTGACACGAACATCTGCATATAATCCACGCTCTGCATCAGGCCGATTGTCGAGCCAATCATTACGGGAATAAGAAATGAAATCACCGCCTGCGGCATAGCCGAAAGCGCAAAACCGCCACCGCAAATCATACCCGTCATCATCACATAGACCAGCAGATGATTGCTCGCCGTCCCGCCGCTAAGACCCAATATCGGCAGCGCACCCCAAATCACACCAAGAATGATCGCATTTATAGAGGCACGCTCGATAGCACGGTGTGAGGCTCTCTTGCGCGGCGCGGCACTGCGCATTTCCATCCAAGAGCGAATGGATAGAAGCGCAAGACCCAAGACCAATAGGCTCCAAATCGCGATGGGCAGGAAAACATCGCTATGCCAAAATATAATGAGAAAAATCGCAACGCCCACAACATTGCCCGCCATCATCGAAGGCGTCAGTTTTAGCATTGAAGCAATCTGTTCAGCGCGCACAAGGCCAAGGGTAGAGGGACTGACATCCTTCAGACCAACCAGACGATCCAGATGCGCATCAACTAATTTCAACCAAGATTTCATGCGTAGTCCCCAACCTTACGTTGGTAGAGTAGCGCTGAGTTGTAAATTTTTCCTCTATTTTTAGGTAAGTCTACAATTATATTAGCATATTTTTTGGGCAACAAAGGTGCAATAATACTGGCATTATATCTCCAAGCGGACGGTCGCAAAACTCCCAAAAGGAGATATTCAACACGGTCTTAGATGATGAGCATCGTTGATTTGGGAGTTTTTAAGACGCCCATCCCGCACTCAAACGCTCATGAAGCCGCCATCCACAGGCATGGCGAGCCCGGTCAGCATGGCAGCGGCATCCGTCAGCAAAAAGAGGATGACTTCCGCCACGTCTTCAGGAGCTGCAAACTTGCCGACGGGAATACGGCTTAGCATACCCGCTGCTTTGGCAGGGTCGCTCCATGCTTTTATCGCCATCGGGGTTAGCGTCACAGTCGGATTGACCGCATTGACCCTTATGCCGTGAGGGCCGAGTTCTTTGGCCATAACGCGGGTCAAACCATCCAGTCCAGCCTTTGAGGCGCAGTAAGCGGCGTGATCAGGTATGCCAATGAACGATGCGACGGACGATACATTAACAATCGCACCTCCTGCGCCACGCGTAATTTGGGCCCTCGCATATTCCTGCGCCACAATCATTGGTGCACGGGTGTTGACCGCGATGAGAGGGTCAAATGCCTCTACAGTTGTTTCAAGAAATGGCTGTAATTCCGTCGTGCCGGCATTATTGATGAGCAGGTCGCAAGGTAGCACTGCCCTCGTTGCAGCGCGTGTTGCCTCAACATCGGAAAGATCAACTTGCACCGCCTCAATGCCAAGATCTTTTTTCAATGACGCAACATCGTCTGCACTTCGTGTCATCGCATAGACACTTGCGCCACGCGCAACCAACATTTCGGCCAGCGCGCGACCTATCCCCTTGCCAGCTCCAGTGAGCATCACTTTTTTGCCAGTGAATACCATGACTTTCTCCCGCCTATTTGTCGCCTAAAGCCGCTTACCGGTCTCATCATCAAACACATGCGCACGGCGCGGATCAATACGGAATGACAGGGTTTGGCCCGGCTCACCGTCAATGCGCTCACGCAATAGTGCGTCAATCGGTGAACCGTCTAAGCGGCCAAAGATGAGCGTTTCCGAACCGGTTGGCTCAAACACGGAGACCTTGACCGGAATGCCGCCGTCACCAATTGAAATATGCTCGGGCCGGATACCATAGGTCACCGGACGACCATCCTCGACTTTCGCGCCTTCAAGCGGCAGCAAAGTTCCGCCCGCCATCTCGACAAATTGGCGACCATCACGCGTGACAACTTTGCCTTTCATAAAATTCATTGAAGGGCTACCTATGAAACTGGCAACAAAAAGATTTGCTGGGTGATCATAAAGATCAAGCGGCTTGCCAACCTGTTCAACACGGCCGTCGCGCATCACAACAATCTTATTGGCCATAGTCATGGCTTCAATTTGGTCATGCGTAACATAGACAGTTGTGGTCTTGAGGCGCTGATGCAGTTCTTTAATTTCAACGCGCATTGTCACGCGCAGCTTGGCATCAAGGTTGGACAATGGTTCGTCAAACAAGAACACCTGCGGATCGCGCACGATAGCGCGGCCCATGGCGACGCGTTGGCGCTGGCCACCTGAAAGTTGCTTGGGGTAGCGGTCAAGATACTTTGTCAGGTCGAGAATTTCGGCCGCTTTTTGCACTTCGCGCGCAATCTCGCTCTTCGGCTTTTTGGCCATCAACAGCGGGAAGCCCATATTCTCAGCCACCGTTTTGTGCGGATAAAGCGCGTAGGATTGAAACACCATCGCGATGTCCCGGTCTTTGGGTGCAACATCGTTGACCAAACGATCGCCGATGTAGATTTCACCTGTACTGATTGTCTCAAGCCCCGCAATCATGCGCAGCAGCGTGGACTTGCCACAGCCGGATGGACCGACCAGAACGACGAACTCGCCGTCCTCAATATCGACATCCACACCGTGCATCACCTGCACATTGCCATACCGTTTGGTTATGCCGCGAATTTTAACATTTGCCATGAAAGCTACTCCTTATTGCGGCAATTCTATTTGCATTTTGACGTCGCCCTTGGGTGCTGACGCAGCCACCTCGAAGGCATGAACGCTGTCTTCAAAAGCAAATGTGCGTGTAATCAATGGCTTCACGTCGATAGCTCCAGAGGCCAACATACCGACACAGCGCGGGAAAACATGCGCATACCGGAAAATGTTTTCCACCCGTGCTTCGCGCACCATCGCGGCCCCAGCATCATATGAAACAGGCTCGGTCTGGCCGCCGATCATCACAACGCACCCGCCAGGGCAGAGCGCTTCAAATATCGACGAAGCCGCGCGGGCATTTCCGGTCGCTTCGAACACAACTTCCACGCCCCAGCCGTCTGTTTCGCGCATGATGCGTTCCGCAACATTTTCGCGCGATACATTCACGGGTGTGATAGCGCCAAGTCGTCCGGCTATTTCAAGTTTGGCCTCGTCAACGTCCGTCACGTAAACACGCGCACAGCCCGCCGCCAAAGCAGAAAGCGCCGTTACTAATCCAATCGGACCTGCACCGAGCACAAGCCCGATATCACCGGGGCGAATACGGGCCTTTGTGGCAGCATGAATGCCAACGGCTAGGGGCTCGACCATTGCGCCCTCTGCAAAGGAAACATTGTCCGGCAACTTGAACGTAAAGTCAGCTGGATGAACACAAGTCGGCCGCAAAATGCCATGCACCGGAGGCGTCGCCCAGAAGCGCACGGCGGGATCGACATTATACATGCCAAGGCGCGTCGAGCGGCTATGAGGATCAGGAATGCCCGGCTCCATGCAGACACGGTCACCAATTTTGAAACTCGTGACATCACTTCCAACTTCAATCACAGTGCCCGCTGCCTCATGGCCAAGGATCATCGGCGCTTTGACCTCAAACGGGCCAATTTTGCCGTGCGTATAGTAATGCACATCTGAGCCACAAATACCGACCGTATGCAGCTTAATGCGCAGATCGCGCGGTCCCATAATCTCTTCGCGCTCTATGGGAAACTCACGAAGTGAAAGCTCATGTTTGCGCTCAAGCACCAAAGACTTCATGGCCTTAGCCCTTCCTTACAATGTGAACACCGAGCGCCACGCAGAGCACCGTTGATATCCAAACGGACAAGCCAAGCGGCTCGATAAAGCGCAGCCAGAACATGGACACTGCAACCCAAATAACGATGGAAATAAACAGGCGGTCAAACCAGTTGGTTTCGATAGGCAGAAAGCCGGGCTTTTCGTCTTCAAATTCAGTTTCGTTTTCCATTGCCATCATCCCTTCACAGCGCCGAATGTGAGACCAGCAACGATATGCTTTTGCACCATGCCAAACACGATCAGCGCGGGTATAAGCGTAATCATCGAGATCGCCGCCATGATACCCCATGCCGTACCCGTGGTGGTGACATATTCAGAAAGGCCAGTGGTCAGCGTGCGTGCATTAAAGTTGGTCAGCGTTGCTGCCAGCAAATATTCGTTCCAGGCAAAAACCCATGTGAGGATGAGCGTCACCGCAACGCCGGGGCGTGCCAGCGGGAAGATGATGTCGTAAATCACCCGCCATGTTGAAGCGCCGTCAACAACCGCAGCCTCATCCAGTTCGCGCGGAATGCCTTCCAGCGTCGGCCTCAAGGTCCAAATCGCGAATGGAAGGTTGAACGTGCAGTAAACCAGAATCATGCCGATGCGCGTGTCAGCAAGAGAAAAGTCGCCAATCTTGTAAACTTGCGTCAGCAGCAAATACAGCGGAAGTAGAAACACGGCAGGCGGAGCCATACGGTTAGTGATGGTCCAAAAGAAAATGCTTTCCTTGGCCTTCATGTCAAAGCGGGTCAGCGCATAGCAGGCAAAAAAGCCAAGAGTTGTGACCAGCACTGCATTACCAGAGGAAATAATCAGCGAGTTTAGCATGTAACCGCGCAGTGTCTCGCTGTTGAGCACATTCATATAATTGTCCCAATTGATGGATGTCAGCAACACTGATGGCGTCGAAAACAACTCAATCGACGGCTTCACCGAGATGACGAAAAGCCAATAAATCGGGAACAGGGTAAAGACGCTAAGTAAGGTCCACATAAGGACCGCAGGCCACACGGCGCGAGGTTTCATTTGGCTTATCCTCTCTTGTTGCGCGGGGCGATCAGGCCGACGTAAAGCAGCCAGCAGATCACGATGGTTATGTAGAGAACTATGACAGAAATGGCCGAGCCATAACCGTAGTTCGTGCGCGGAAAGACTTCCTTGAATATGTGTACGCCAATGTAGCGCGTCGCCGAACCCGGCCCGCCACCTGTCAGCATCAGCACCTCGTCAACGGTTCGCATGGCGTCCATTAGCCGGATAAATACTGTTGCCAAAAGCGCGGGGCGGATCATTGGCAGCGTAATGTGCCAGAATATCTGCCGTGGGCTTGCGCCATCAATTTGCGCTTGCTCGAATGGATCGGCAGGCAGTGAAACCAATGCGGCGATAAGTGATAGCGTGACCAGCGGTGTCCAGTGCCAAATGTCCATCAGCACCGTCACGATAAAGGCGGCAATTGCGCTTTGACCGATGTTTAGGTCATACCCGATCGAGTGCTTCAGCGCATAAGGAATGATGCCAATGGAAGGTGTGGTCATCAGCTTCCATACGGAACCAACGATGATGGGTGCCATAATCAACGGCAATGTGTGAATTGTACGAAAAAATGACTTACCGGGAAAATCCCGCATAAAGGCCTGTGCGAGCATATATCCCAAGATCACTTCGCTAATCACCGCAAATGTCACAAAGGCTAATGTCACGCCGAGCGATGCCAAAAATCCGGGATCAAAAACCATATACCGATAGTTTTCAGCCCAGTTGAAAATTTTCGCAGGATTGGCCGCAAACGGATTCCATTCGTGGAACGACACCCACAATACATAGAAGAACGGAAAGATGCCGAAGAGACCTAGTATAGCTAAGCTCGGCGCCAGCATTAACCAGCCAAGTTTGGTGCGATTCATCGACCAGCCCTCATAGTTCAGATGGCAGAAATTAAAAGATATAACTCAAGCAGGGAAAGAGACGGGCCGCCAGTTACGACAGCCCGCCAAGGTCCGGGAGGTTTGGACCGTTATTTGCGATAGCCAAGCTTGGTTAGCTCTTCCTCAGCTTTGGCTGCCATCTGGTCGAGGCCTTCGTCCGAACCAATCTTACCGGTCAAGATATCATAGAAGATCGGCGCTGTGGCTTCACGAAGCTGAGCATGGAACGGGTAAGGAGGCGCACCTGCGAACAGTTTGCCTTGATCTTTCAGCATCGTGTAATAACCACCAAGCTTCTTATCCATTTCCACGACTTTTGGATCATCATAGGTCGCAGTGTTGGTGATGCGCGGTGCAGCAACAGCCCAATCAGGCTGCACTTCGTTCTGGCCAATGAATTCCAAGAACAAGAGAGCGGCTTCTTGGTTCTTTGATGAAACTGGCAGACCAAACGCGCCGCCATCATAATAACCGATGTAGCCTTTGCCGGCTTCAGCATCCGCCATCACGCCATCGGACAATGGTGGTAAAGCAAAGCCAACTTGATCGACGACCTTTGACTGCTTTGGATCAGACTCGATCCACGCACCGTTCTCACCGTAAACAAGACCCTGTGCAGCACGGCCCGCAGCAAATGTTGTTGCCACTTCGCTCCATGTCGACTGAGCGGATTCTGGTGGAGCGATATCACGAAGGTGGAGCCAATACTTCATGGCTGCCTTTGCCTTGTCGCTGTTCATCGAGCCGCCATTTGCAACGGTCGCAGCATAGTTCTTGCTGGCGTCAATGCCCCAGTTATAAACACCAAATGTCGGCGCAATGGATTCGAAATACTCATACCATGAGGCTGGGTGGCCAGTGTGAGCCTGTGCAGTTGTACCCCAAAGTTCGATACCTTTTTCTTTGCCATAAGCAGTAAAGAAGTCAGCGATTTCGGTGTATTCTTCGTGCGTAACAGCAGGCTTTAGGTCATGACCTGTCTTAGCCTTAAACGCAGCTTGGATTTCCGGGTTACCGAACAAGTCTTTGCGATAAAGGTAAAGCTTGATGAAGGCTTCCATTGGTACGCCGAACAGATCGCCATCTTTGCCCTTGAAATAGTTGGCAAAGGTTGTGAAGTTTGCGTCGTCATAAGTCGGCGCCTTTAGTTCTGGCTTGTCCTTGAGAGACTTAGAAATATCCGTCAAGAAATTGCGTGACAGGTAAGCGTAGATGATGTCCTGCTCAATATAGACCATGTCATAAATGCCGGTTCCGGCTTCCATGTCCTTGATGGCCTTGTCATACATTTGGTCCCAAGATGTTGTTTCAATATCAACCTTGATGCCAGTCTTTTCTTCGAACTGCTTGGCCAAAACATCTTTGATGTAAAGCGATGGCGGGCTGCTTTCGGTCACGCCGTGCAGAACAACGCCCTTATACTTCGCGCCAGCATCTGACCAAAAATCGGCGTGCGCCGGAAATACTGTGGTAGAAAGCGCGAGTGCCAGCATGGCAAGGCGCGATTTTAATGAAACGGACATGAACTCTCCTCCTTGTTGATAATCTTCCTCATGACTTGACTGGTTTAGTTTCCGCCAGACAAACCTCTCCCGTGCCCGGAACCGCTGGTTCCAAGTCGAAATTATTCAATTTAATCAGAACGTTGGCAGGGCTCCTCTTCCCCCCAACTAGCAATACGTTATGTGCGCATTTCAAACCTTGCTACGCGCAGTTTGCACTTTACCTATACTTTTCCGCCTGAAATCTTTCGAAAAAAAGGCGAACTTGGCACATCGACGCGCGGTTCTGTCCCCATGCGATGCGCAATCTTGCGATAGTCTGACGGCGAGCGGCCGCAGATTTTCAAAAACTGCCGGTTAAAATTGGCGATGTTGTTGAACCCGACGTCAAAACATATCTCCGTCACGGGCTGGTGCGTTTGCGTAAGCAGCGTGCAGGCCACATAGATGCGCGTCAGCACCAGATAGCTCGCGAACGTGTGGCCCGTCTGCTTCTTGAACAGCCGCGAAAAATTCTGTGTGGTTAGCCCTGCAACTTTTGCTACCTTGGCAAGGTCAAGATCCTCGGCATGGGCCTCGTTCATATACCGCATTGCCTTGTCGATAGACTGCGGCAACTCGGCTTTCAGTGCAGGAGCCAGCCGCGATAGACGGTGGCGCTCTTGTGGATTGCGCGAAAGAACGTCCATCAACCGCAGTAAAAGTATCACGCGATCCGCACCGTGCGCCGCGCCGATATCGGTCAAAATCTTCCTGCCCGCTAACGCCGTTGCCCCTAAAAACTCAACACCGAAGGCAGCATCATCGTAAAGCGCCTTCACTGCTGATAGTTCAGGACAAAGGCTGACAACCTTCTCGGCAAAGTCAGGTGTAAACTGAATGAGCATGTCGCGGTTGCGGACAATCTCGCCGGGCGGAATGTTGCTCACCCAATTATGCGGAACATTCGGGCCAGTCAGTATAAGGCTTCCAGGCTCGAAATCACCCAAATAATCGCCCACCATCATTGTACCGGAGGTGCTGCGGGTCAGGTGCAATTCATATTCGGGGTGATAATTCCACTTAGCCAGATAGAAGGGATAGTCATGCATGAACCATCGGAAACTCTCCTCTGGCGGGCAGACGATGACTTCAAAATCCGGCACAATTCGTAAGTGCGTCTTCATCCTCCTCCTCCTCGAGCAAGACCAGTTGCATATCCATAATACACGAAATTCAAATGCACTAGCGGCCACATGAGTTATCAAGATTGCCGCGCCTATATTTGTTGTTTATACCATCAAATTATTGAATTAAATAATCAAAATGC
>JANPBE010000479.1:0-2828 GCA_031430295.1 Phyllobacterium sp. | reverse complement strand
GTTATGGAACCGCCGCCCTTGCCCGCAAGGTTGGCGCTGAGATTATTGATCTGGGCATTGTTGGCGATAATATCGCCGCTATTTCCGCCGTCATTCAAAGCGCGTTTGATAGCGATATTGATGTTCTTGTGACGCTTGGCGGCGCGTCTGTGGGCGACCATGATCTCATTAAGCCGGTGCTCGCGGGCTTCGGTATTGAGCTTGGATTTTGGCAAATTGCAATGCGGCCCGGCAAGCCATTGATGCATGGTCGCTATGGTAAAACTCATGTTTTGGGCCTGCCCGGAAACCCTGTTTCCAGCCTCGTTTGTGGCCATCTTTTTCTCATTCCGCTGCTATCGAAGATGATACGCCAAACGCACGAACAGGATACGCCTCGCGCACGGTTGACGCACGCCATGCGTCCGAATGACAGACGGCAGGACTATGTGCGCGCCAGCGTCACAAAAAATGCAAACGGCGCGCTCGACGTAACCGCCTTCGACATTCAAGACTCGTCCATGCTCTCCACGCTGGCCGCCTCCAACGGCCTTATCATCCGCGCCCCAAACGCCGAAGCCGCAAACACTGGTGACTTGGTGACAGTGATGATGCTGCGCTGAATTTTCTACCGTTTGGTCAATTATTAAAACAGTTGCAGAACGCATAAAGAACATATAGCGTCTGTTCAGGTTTTGTTTTATTGATTCTTGAAAGGTGAAGAGATGCTAACGCGTAAACAGCAGGAACTGCTTCTTTTCATTCATGAGCGCATGCGCGAGTCGGGTATTCCTCCGTCATTTGATGAAATGAAAGACGCTTTGGATTTGGCGTCAAAGTCCGGCATTCATCGTTTGATTACGGCTTTGGAAGAGCGCGGCTTTATCCGCCGGTTGCCTAACCGTGCGCGGGCGCTTGAGGTTATCCGGCTGCCGGAGAACGTTGGCGTGCAATCGGCGGCGACCAGACGCTTTTCGCCAAGCGTGATTGAAGGTGATTTGGGTAAGAAACCAGCGGAAGTTGGCCGCGTTATCCCTAATGCCAATGATGATGATGCGACACGTTCGGTCACGATTCCGATGATGGGACGCATTGCGGCTGGTGTGCCTATTTCTGCCATTCAGCATCAGAGCCACACTATCGCCTGCCCGCCGGACCTTATTGGTCAGGGAGATCACTTCGCACTTGAAGTGAAGGGTGATTCGATGATTGAGGCTGGTATTCTTGATGGTGACACAGTGGTTATCCGTCGCGCTGATAGTTGTAGTTCAGGTGATATTATTGTGGCCTTGGTGGATGATGAAGAAGCGACGCTGAAGCGCTTCCGCCGTAAGGGTGCATCTATTGCGCTTGAGGCGGCCAATCCGGCTTACGAGACGCGCATTTTCGGACCGGACCGGATTCGGGTTCAAGGTAAATTGGTCGGGCTTATCCGGCGTTATAACTAATCTTGCGGCCAGTCGTAGGCGGCAGGGTTTCTTGCCTGTCTTGTTTTGCACGATTGGGCGCATCGGGGCCGGTTTGATTGGCGTCGTTGATTGCTGCCGACGTGTTTTGATCGGGGATATTGTTTGCGGCAGGTTTCTTTGTGCGCGGGATTGGTACGAAAGCAGGCCGGTTGCGGGCGGCGCGGGAGAAGTGGCGGTTATCGCTCCACGGGCGGTTTGGTTCACCAAATTGAGGGCCGAGCGCGAAGGTGATTTGAAGCGGGCTAGTGTTGGTTTTTGGCTCATAGTTTGAATCTGTTTGTGCGTTTATACTATTGTTTATGTTGTCAAATCTGATTTCGAGTGAGCCCTGTTTGGCAAGCTGTGCCTGTGTGACTATGAGGGTTTTGCTGTTTTGGCAAAGGCCTTTCGGGCGCGGGGCGGCGAGGATGATGATGTCCGCGGTGAGACACGCTTCTGCCAAGCGAATGGTGATAGTGGCGGGCGCGACGTAGGGCTTGCGCTTGGATTTAGTTTGGGGCGGATCCTGTTTGGCTTGCCATGGGAAATCCGTGGGACGGTCGGGGTCGAACCATTTGGGCGGCGTTGGGTCTTCTAGCCAAACAATGGTTTTACCTTGGATGGTGGTGCGGCAGGTTCCCGGTTCGCACAAGAATATGCCGTCACTCAGTGGATCGTCGGGCGCAGCGAAGAAGGGCTTGATGATCTTTTGCGTCATGGTTGCTTTTTGCCATGTTTCCAATGTGAAGCTATTGGGGCGTTTGCGATTGACGGCCAGCGAGCCATTGTTGCGCGGGATGGCGACCAAGCGGGCGTCTTCAGATATTAGAATTTTCGGAAACGACGGCGTGGCGAGAAGATAGAGGCTTAGCGGCGCTAATAGCAGACAGACGAGTTTCAGGCGCGTTTGCAGGACGCAGGCCAATACAAGGCAGATTGACGTGATGGCCAATGCGGCGGGCGTCATGGCACCGGTTATGCCTGTTGGCGAAATGCTGGCAAAATAGCTGGCGATTGAGAGCATGATATCGACGCCCTCACCCATGATTTTTACCGGCCATTCATCAAGACCAAACGGCATTGCCAACATGGACACAACGGCGGCGGGCATGATGATGAACGAGACGGCAGGCATTGCGGCCAAATTGGCAGGTAGGCCCATCGGCGCGGCGCGGTGGAAATGCCAGGCTGAATAAAGCGACGTAGCGAGGCCCGCGATGATGGATGTTACGGCAAGGACGATGGCGACTTTGAACGCTTTTTCCAATAGACTCATGATGCCGGAATGGCGCGGTGCGGCGGTCTTGCCGCGCCGGTAGTTTGACCACCACGCGAATGTGGCGATTAGTGCTGCTGTGGCTGCGAAGGACATTTGAAAACTGGGGCCCATCACTTCTTGGG
>JANPBE010000478.1:0-9022 GCA_031430295.1 Phyllobacterium sp. | reverse complement strand
AAAAAGCGATTAAGGATTCTCAATTTCTTGATGCTTTAGAATATGGTCGCATCGTACATGCGGAAATGTCCGCCATTACGGACGCAGCTCGAAACGGAGTTAGTATCCGTGATGCTCTCCTGTATTGCACCACGTTTCCTTGCCACATGTGTGCCAAACACATAGTGGCTAGCGGAATTAAGAAGGTGTATTTCTTGGAACCATATCCAAAGAGCTTAGCATTTGATCTTCATTCCGATGCCATCGCGTTCGATGGAAAGCATCGTGGAGAGTATAAGGACTACCAGTCTGTCGATTTCGAACACTTTTATGGGATTACTCCAAGAAGGTACCGCGAGTTTTTTGAACGGGGGATGCGAAAATGGAACGGGCTTTTTCAAGATTACATGGACGGAATCAAACGTCCATTCGTGGACTATAAATTTCCATTTTACACAGAATTGGAGGTAAAAGTAATCAAAGACGGCACTGAAGAGCTACAGAAAATCATCAATTAGAAAAGTTTTTTAACAAATTCACCTTAACCCGCCAGCAAACCTTTGTATCCTTTTACAAGCCTCTTCCAGCAACACATCACTCGTCGCATAGCTAATCCGAAAATTCGGCCCCAACCCAAACGCCGAGCCGTGCACGGCGGCGACGCCTTCGTCTTCTAGCAGGGCGACGACAAAGTCTTCATCTGTGGCAATAACCTTGCCGGAAGGCGTCTTCTTGCCGATGAGCGCTGCCACGGAAGGGTAAACGTAGAACGCGCCTTCGGGCTTGGGGCAGACCATGCCTGTGGCTTGGTTGAGCATGGAAACCACCAGATCGCGCCGCGCCTCGAACGCCTTGCGGAAGATGGGCAGATGCGCCTGCGTGCCGTTCAGCGCCTCCACTGCGGCCCATTGCGAAATGGTGCTGGCACCCGATGTTTGCTGGCCTTGCACCATATCCATCGCCTTGATGAGATGTTCCGGCCCCGCCGCATAGCCAATGCGCCAGCCAGTCATGGCATAGGATTTGGAAACGCCGTTCATGGTCAGCGTGCGCTCATAAAGCGCCGGCTCCACTTGGGCGGGCGTTACGAATGTGAAGTCGCCATAGACCAGATGCTCATACATATCATCAGTCAAAATCCACACATGCGGATGGCGCACAAGCACATCCGTCAGCGCCTTCATCTCGGCGTAGCTATAGGCCGCGCCCGATGGGTTGGACGGCGAGTTGAGCAGCACCCATTTGGTCTTTGGCGTGATTGCCGCATCCAAATCCGCCGTTTGCAACTTGAAATTGTTTTCGAGGCTGGTGTTGACGATAACCGGCGTGCCATAGTTCAGCGCCACCATTTCGGGGTATGAAACCCAATAAGGCGCAGGGATAACCACCTCATCGCCGGGGTTCAGCGTGGCCAAAAACGCATTGTAAAGCACCTGCTTGCCGCCCGTGCCAACGATTGTCTGGCTGGCCTTATAGTCCAGCCCGTTTTCGCGCTTAAACTTCGCGGCAATCGCCTCGCGCAGCTGCGGAATGCCGGAAACCGGCGGATATTTCGTCTCACCCTTGCGAATGGCGGCAATGGCGGCTTCTTTGATATTATCCGGCGTGTCAAAATCCGGCTCGCCAACGGAAAGCGAGATAATGTCTTTGCCCTGCGCTTTCAGATCCCGCGCCTTCTGGGTAATCACGATGGTGGCAGAAGGCTTTACGCGGGAAAGGACATCAGCAAGAAAGGCCATGAGACAAGACTCCATTAGAGCATTTCCCAGCTTGATGGAACATCAAGCGATTAAGGAGAATGCGACAAGACAACAGGCTAAAATTTACGCCGTTCCTATGCGTCAGTAGGGGCGATATCGCAAGGCAAAATCTTATGATTAACGCTTTCTTGACGGCACTTGTGCAATTTTATCGATTGAAATTGGATGGTGAACATGTCGGCACAAACAATATCCCGCGCCCTGCCGCAAAAAAACGGAACCGAGGTTCAGCTCTATGGCCCTTGGCAGCTGAAAAGCGCATTCCAGCCGATCTTTTCGCTGAAAACCGGCCGCGCCGAAATTGCCGGATTTGAAGGCCTCATCCGTCCGTTTCTGGCGGGCCGCAATTTAACGCCGGGCTTCTTTTTCAAAAATATCACCAAGGCCGACCGCTTCGCCATCGAGACATTGACGCGCGATTTGCACATGAAAAACGCAGCCACACTGCCTGTCAAAAATGCCATGCTGTTTGTCAACATCGACCCGTCGGCGTTCACCTCCATTCTCGATGTCAGCGCCGCCCTATCCAGCATCCGCCGCATTTGGGCGAAAACCGGCGCCAGCCCGCGCCTGCTCGTTTGCGAAATCACCGAGCAAAAGGTGAAGACCCCCGCCCTGCTCTATTCGCTGAGCGATGCCATCAAGGCCAATGGCTTTAAGCTGGCGATTGATGATTATGGCTCCGACCATTCCGATGCTGAGCGACTGGCGCGCCTTCGTCCTGACATTGTGAAGTTCGATGGCCGCTGGGTCACGCGCCTTTTGGGCACTAAGGCCGGCTACGAACTTTTGAAAACCATGGTGTCGCAGTTTACCTCGCGCGGCATCGCCACCGTGTTCGAAGGCATCGAAGAGCTGTGGCAGCTTGAGCTGACCGAAATGACAGGCACCACTTACGTTCAAGGTTTTGCGCTGGCCCGTCCCGAAATTGCGCCCACCACTTTTGCCCGCTTTCTTCCCGCGCCGCAAAACCTAAAGCAGCGCGAAATGCACGAAGCGCTGCGCGATATCGGCCTTTCGAGCGCCCGATCATTCCGCAAATACGCGGCGTAGCAGCGGCGCATCGTTTCTGAGCGGTTTCTGGGCGGTTTCTGGGCTGTGTCTGGGCGTTCGCCGACCGGATTGCGATCACAAATTTTGGACAAAAAAAAGCCGGACAAAAAGTCCGGCTTGAGATGTGGAGTGAGCCTTTTCAGGCAAAACCTCCAGAGGGGAACACTCACAGCGCGCGGAGGGAGGAGTAAATTGCGCAGTGGAGATGATGCTCATATGCGTTTCGACGGCTGATTTTTCAAGGAACCCGTTTGCATTGCTGGCCTGCATTTGATGCATGGCTGATTTGATATCAGAAATCGGAAGAGGCAATGCCCTCAACGATTGTTTCTAAAGACTTTTCCAACGCGATGATAGGATCAATCATCGGCGGGACACACTGCGCCGCGCGCAGCATGGCGTGGCCGTGCACAACCGACCATAAGAGTATGGCCGCATTATCCGCATCTTTGTCACCACTGACAGCGGCAACAGCATCATGAAGCTGTTGCCAAGCGCGTCGCATTGCAATCTCCAGCCCATCGGACATAATATTGGGTGCTTCAAAGCCAAACATAACCCGATAGAGCGCTGGATTATGTTCTGCAAAAGCCACGTAGGCCACCCCCATCGCGATGAGGCATTGGCGGGGCTCGGTCTGTTTTTCTGCCTCAGCATCAAGTGCCACTACGAAATCAATAAAGCCAGACTCGGCAATTCCAGCAAGCAATTCATCTAGATTACGGAAATGATGCTGCGGCGCAGCGTGAGAAACGCCAGCCTCACGGGCGCAAGCACGCAAAGTGAGCGCCTTGAGACCGCCATGCTCTAATATTGCGCGCGCGGCGGCAATCAAACTGCTGCGTAAATCGCCATGATGATAGTTTTTCTCAGACATAAATTTTTATAGCGACTTATCTTGACACTGTCAAAATACGAAGATACCTTTATCTTGTCATTGTAAAGATTGAGGGTTGATATGACTGCTTCTGGGTTATTTTCCGCACTAAACATACTGGCATTAGCCGGATGGATCATTATGATCGCAGGCGTGTTGCTTTCCCGCCCGTTCCTGCGAGACAGTGTTGCCGGCACTTGGATTCCCGTAATATTGTCAACGGCTTATGCTGCATTGATTATCTTTTTTTTCGGTCAAAGCGAGGGTGGATTTGACACGTTGGATAACGTTCAACGCCTGTTCACAAACCCGTGGGTCGCACTTGGCGGCTGGGTCCATTACCTTGCATTTGACATGTTCATGGGATCGCACATTGCGCGCCAGACGGCAGAGTTTGGCTTGCCACGCTGGATACTTATCGGCCTCTTGCCACTCACATTCCTATTCGGACCAATGGGCTATCTCGCCTTTGAAGCCATCAAAGCATTCCAAAAGAGAGCGACCAAATGAGCTTACTGTCTATTAGAAATACCCCTATGACGATTGGTGCGCGTTACGGAAGCGCGGCGAGTTTGGTATGGCTAGCTATGTTACTAAGTGTCGCCTTAGTCGCCATGATTGCCCTTGCACAATTCGATGGGCGTCTCCTCAACGGCGTTAACATTTGGGATAAACCAGCAAAATTTGCGTTGTCATTAGCAGTCCATAGCATAACGCTCGCTTGGGGAATGCAACTTGCAACGCAGCAGGCGCAAGGTAGCCGCTCCACACGCTGGGCAATCGGTGTATTTGTCATAGCTGTGCTGTTTGAGATTTGCTGGATTAGCTTTAAGGCATCGCGCGGCGAGGCATCACATTTCAACACCACAACACCGCTGATGAATATGATGTATGCCTTAATGGGTGTTGGTTCTTTGTGCCTAACATTTGTTACCATTTTGCTAGGGCGAAAAATTGCTCAATCCGGCAGCGGCGTAATGCACCTCGCCACTGGCTACGGATTTATACTATCAGGTGTTTTGACCACATTGGTTGCGGGCTACATGGCCTCTAGCACAGGGCACTCTGTCGGCGGCGACATAAGCGATGCTTCAGGCCTAGGCTTTTTTCACTGGTCTACAACTGGCGGAGACTACCGTGTGTCGCATTTTGCAGCCCTACACATTGCGCAGGCCTTGCCGTTTATTGCTTCCGTGTGGCCAGAAAAGCGCACTATTGCGGCAGCCGCACTATTATCAACAATCGTCGTCATGGCTCTTTTTGTGCAGGCCTATTTGGGCATACCATTCCTGCGCGCGTAAACTCAAAAGTTCCAACTACGTGCCTTGGCTACCAGAAAATCGCGGAAAGCATTCAGCTTTGCCGCGTTTTTCATCGCTTCAGGATAGCAAAAATAAGTATCAAAGGTCGGTAATTCCATATCCATCGGAATCTGTACAAGCCCGGAATCCTTCTCAATCATATAGTCCGGCAACAAAGCTACCCCCACCCCGCGCTGCACTGCGCGTTTGACTGATAGCAAATTATTGATCTGCAACACCGGCTGTCGCGGGTCGCCCTCAGGTCGCCCCACCGTTTCTAAGTTATTGATGTCATTGATATAAGTTGGTGCCGGCTCACCAAAAGTCACCAGCTTATGATTGTCCAGATCCGCCAAAGTCTCCGGTTTGCCGAAACGATTGATATAGCCAGAGGTCGCATAAACATGGAAATGCACGGTGAAAAGCCGCTTTTGGATAAGGTCCGGCTGCTGCGGCTGGCGCAAACGAATGGCACAATCTGCGTGGCGCAGGTTCAAGTCCAACTCCTCATTGTCAAACAAAAGTTGCAACTGCACATCTGGATATTGCTCGATAAACTCAGGTGCCCGCTCCGCCAGCCAACCTTGGCCGAGGCCAACCGTCGTCGTCACGCGCAGGCGTCCCGTCGGCTTGTCCTTATTTTCTGTGAGCCGAACCCGCACATTTTCGAGCTTTAACAGCACATCATGGGCCGTTCGGAACAGCAATTCACCCTGTTCCGTGAGAATCAACCCTCTCGCATGGCGGCTGAACAAAGGCACACCTACGTCATGCTCTAAGCTGGAAACCTGGCGCGAAATCGCCGATTGAGAGAGGTGCAGCTTGTCGGCCGCATGGGTAAACGACCCCGCTTCGGCAGCGGCATGGAAAATACGCAGCTTATCCCAGTCAAGTGGCATCGAACCCTCCTCGTCCGGCACCCTCTACCGGCTATGTTGCATATGAAACGCTTGCGCTCTTATTCGGCAGCAATTTTATGCGTCGCATACACGGCAATATATTTCTCGGCCTCAAGTGCAGCCATACAGCCAAGACCAGCGGCAGTAACAGCCTGACGATAAACATCGTCCGCAACGTCGCCCGCTGCAAAAACACCCGGCACATCGGTTGCTGTCGATCCCGGCACCGTCCACAAATAGCCGTTCGGCTTTTGCTTTAATTTGCCTTGGAACAATTCGACCGCAGGCGCGTGGCCAATGGCGACAAAAACGCCGTCAGTCTTCACATCAGTTAGCGCACCAGTTTGAACATTCTTGAGACGAACGCCAGTAACCGACGGCGGAACGCTGGTTTCACCAGTGATTTCATCAATCGCACTGTTCCAGACCACAGTAACATTCGTCTTGGCAAACAGCCGGTCCTGCATAATTTTCTCAGCACGAAAATGATCGCGGCGATGCACAACTGTTACTGATTTGGCGATATGCGAAAGGTAAATCGCCTCTTCGACCGCAGTATTGCCACCGCCAACCACCACCACATCCTTGCCGCGATAGAAAAAACCGTCACAGGTGGCACAGGCGGAGACGCCAAAGCCCATAAATTGCTGCTCAGACGATATGCCCAGCCACTTCGCCTGCGCCCCGGTCGCCACAATTAGTGCGTCGCAGGTATATCTTGCTCCACTATCGCAGGAAACCTGAAAAGGACGCTGCGAAATATCGACACTCACAACAATATCGCTAACAATCTCAGCACCAACATGCTCTGCCTGCAAGCGCATTTGTTCGACCAGCCAGGGCCCTTGGATCGGCTCGGCAAAGCCGGGATAGTTTTCTACGTCGGTCGTAATAGTCAGCTGCCCGCCCTGCTGCAAACCGGCAATAAGTACCGGCTTCAGCATAGCCCGCGCTGCATAAATAGCGGCGGTGTAACCAGCTGGTCCTGAACCAATTATAATGACGGGTGCATGTATAGGCGACATAAATTTTACCTGAATGAGCGTTGACACAACTGCCCCCTCAACAAAGGCGGTTTGCAATTTCGACCTCTAAAATGGCCCAGCTATGCCAAAATTTCAAGGCTAGAGTCGCTATGTCGCTGCGTTTCCACAGGGATTACGCGGATAAGCGGTCAATCGGTGGCCTTTACTATGATTTTTGCCGGTAGATGTAGATAATTCCTGCATTTACACGTATGGATGACCACTCTGAGAGCAATGAAAGTATTTATATTGGCCAGCCAATTTCGCGCCACAACTACCGGCGAAACTTCAACAGCAAACTCATTTGCTGCGTTACCTTTTGGTACATTTGCACCAAATACGGCGCAGCGCAGCATGATCTACCTCGCTAGAAATACCATACTTCGGCGAGGCATGTTTCGCGGCGCAATGACAGCTGTCATCATGAAACTGTCCAGCACACCGCTCGATGTCATATTTAGAGACTGTGGATTCAGACTGTTTGGCAATCAAAATCTTATAGAATTTGGCATTTTGCTCGAACCAAAATACAATGCAGGAGACATAGATTTCCTGCTTGAGGGAAGTTCCAGATCCTCAAACTTTGTTGATTTGGGGTCCAACATAGGCCTCTACTCCCTGCCATGCGCCAATGCGGCACCCGAAGGAATAACCGTCTCTATCGATGCCAACCCTAAAATGGCCAACCTGCTCAATTGGAATGCCACCGCATCGAAACTCACCAACGTGCGCATGATTTCATGCGCCGTCAGCGATAGTGACGGTCGCGGAGATTTGGTGATCCGCAAAGACGACATTGCGATTGTTGCCCTAGTTGAAAAACAAGACGGGGCAGTGCCAGTGCGCACGCTTACAGCGATTATTGCAGAGTTGGGTTTAACCGCAATCCACGGGCTTAAGATTGATATCGAAGGCCATGAGGATAAGGCATTGGTGCCGTTTTTGGATAACGCCCGACGCGAATTGTTGCCAAAGCGTATCGTTATTGAGCATCCGGAGCCCGATCTGGACTATCCCGGATGCACCGCGGCATTTGCAAGGCACGGATACGTCCTTATGGGACGCAGCCGCAATAACTCATTTTACAGGCTCTAGAATGGCTGAGCCACACCAACCGCATATAGCAGTATTGCCCTATGGAACAAAAATTACAGTAAAATTGTCGGAATTTCCGTTGTCTCGGCTAAGCTGGCCCATGGGGAAACCGACAAATATCGAAGGCAAAACTGTTGCCGATCTCACTCGCACAGACCATCTTCTTTGCTACATCACGTCCCGCCTATTCTATATGCCGAGGCCCCATATTAAAGCTCAATTGTCCGCAATGATTGTTGAGCCTTATATCGTCCATCGCCGAAACATCTTGTGGATGCGCTTATTTTATCGACGCTTTTTCAAAGTTTTGACCGCCAACAAGGCACTTCAAAAGGCAATTCCAAATGCTCTGCCCTACGTTTTTGGATCAACCTGGGTGCCAGAGTGGAAAAGCATTGATCTTCATAAATCTCGTATGGCGACCTTGATTGCCTCTGGCAAAAAATCTCTACCCGGTCACCGGTTGCGGCACGAAGTTGTCAATTGGATTTCAAATAACAAAAGAGATGTGGATATCGTTGGCCGTGGCTACAAGCCATTTGAACAAAAACACGAAGCACTCGCCGCGTATCGCTATTCCGTTGTGATAGAAAACGTGCGTGAGCCAAGCTATTTCACCGAAAAGCTGATCGATTGCCTGTTGTGCAACACTGTTCCAATATATTGGGGCGCGCCAGACATCGGCTCCTTCTTTGAGACAAACGGCATGATAATTTGCAATAATTTTGAGGATATTACTGCTGCGCTGGCAAATATTTCCGAAGCAGACTATCAGAGCCGCTTGGATTATATATCAACAAACCAATTACGTGCCGCCCGTTATGCGGACCATGAAAAAGCAGCTGCGTTTATCCTTTCAAAGGCTGCAAAACTAAAGACTGCAGATAAATGACCTTACTTAACGACAAGACCGCCCTGATTACCGGCGTTACAGGCCAAGACGGCGCCTATTTGGCGGAGTTTCTGCTCGGCAAGGGCTATAAAGTGCACGGCATCAAGCGCCGCTCGTCCTTGTTCAACACTGGCCGTATCG